>JBBRRL010000106.1:0-7211 GCA_038200775.1 Nitrospirales bacterium | reverse complement strand
TGGTAGCGTTCATGGTCCTCGTGGGCAAGGATGAGACGCAGCCCGGACGGACGAGGCTTGGCGTTCTGCCTCTGGCGGCGGCGTTCGTTGGCTCCATTGCGACCTTGGCGCTGGTCGTGGGGAATGGAGCAATCAGTGTCCGGTTCTATGACCCGTCGTCCGCCGCCAATCTTGCACTCCCTGTGGGCTTCTACTTCGATCGGCTGAGCGCGGTGATGATGGTCCTGATCTCGGCAGTCGGCACCATCGTCTACCGTTACTCAGTAAATTACATGTACCAGGACCCGGGCTATGTCCGGTTTCTTGCCCTCATTGGATTCACTACGTTCGTCCTCCTCTGCATGGTCTCGAGCGCCAATCTGGTCATGCTCTTTGTGTTCTGGCAACTCCTCAGTTACCTGCTCTACCTGCTTGCTCACAACCTGACACATACCGCCACGCTCGAGGGGGCGTTCAAAACGTTCACGCTTTTGCGCGTCGGCGACGTGGCTTTTCTTGTGGGGATCGCTCTCGCGTATTCATTGTACGGAACGATCGAGTTTCACGAATTATTTGCCAGGGCTGCCGAAGCCCAGATCATGCTCTCACCTCTGCCTGGAATTGAGATGAGCGGGACTACGGCGGTGACGCTTCTTATTTTCATCGGGGCGATGAGCAAGTCGGCACAGTTTCCCCTTCACGTCTGGCTTCCAAGTTCGCTCTACGCTCCCACCCCGGTTGCTGCGCTGCTCCATGCCGGCATCATCAACGCGGGCGGCTTCCTGATGAACCGCCTCGCTCCTTTGTACGGCATGAGCCCCACAACCCTGCATGTCGCGTTCGTGATCGGCACGCTCACTGCCATTCTGGGCGCCTCCATGATGCTGGCCCAAAATGACATCAAGAAAACGCTCGGTTTCTCCACGATTGGCCAGATGGGCTACATGATCATGGAGTGCGGCCTAGGGGCTTTCGCGTTGGCGGTCTTTCATCTGCTCGCGCATGGGATCTTCAAGGCCACCGTATTCCTCAATTGCGGCAATGTCATCGATAAGGCGCGGCAGGAACCCTTTTTCCCTGCGAGAAGCTCTGAGACCGAAGAGGCGGAGTTCTCACGGCTCACATGGGCGACCGGATTTTTCACGACCCTGCTGATGCCGCTCGTGATTCTCCTCGTAGCCCACGGGGTCTTGCAGATCCCGATTGGTGTCTCCCAAGGCACGGTAATCTTCCTCTTCTTTATCTGGGTGACGTCCTCCCAGGCGATTCTGACGCTGACCCGCTTGCGCGCCGTCGCCTCGTGGAAGGTGTCGGCGGCCATGCTCGTGACTCTATTGTTCGTGGTCTTCACGTACCTCTTCGCAGCCGATCGGTTCACCGCGTTTCTCTATCCTGATCCAGAAGAGGTGGCTTCTTATTTCCGGGCGGCCGCGCTTCCCGGCCCGTTATTTGATGGGCTAGTAGTGATGACGACCCTGCTCATCGTTCTCGGCTGGTTCTATCTCTACGCCCGGACCCGAGGTCACAGCATGCAGATGCCCCCTTGGCTAGAAAAGCTCCACGTCCGTCTTTACGTGCTGTTCATGAACCGCCTCTATCTGGATTTGATCTATCTTAAATTGGCACGGGTTGTGATGTGGGTAGCCTATCGCCTAGACAGAGGCCTGTTCGGGAGGGCGTTGTGACGGCAGAGATGACTGCTTCTCTCCTGCTCGTCGCGTTTCCAATCCTGGTCGCGACACTGGGCCTGTTCATGAGGGGCAAACCGCGGAAGCTCAAGGTCTGGCTCCTGCTCAGCACGATGGTCAGTCTCGGCATCATTGGCTGGACATCAGGCGAGTTCCCCATACCGCCTGCAGGATTTTTCCTGCTTTCGCTTCTTCCTCTCATGGGCTTCGTCACGCTGCTGGGACAACCGTTACACGGTGCCAACTCTGCAGCCTGGTTGCTGACGCTGCTAGTGCTTGGATTGGGATTGGGTGTGCTGGCCTCCGAGGCTCCCCTGTCACTGATTTTCTTCCTGCTCCTGCTCGCTCTCGTCGGTCTGATGCTCTTTGTCTATCGACCCCGAGCAGGACTCGATTGGTACGGGATCGGGACGCTCGGTCTTGGCGTGTTCGGTGTCGTTGTCGCCCTGACCGCGGTTCCTCCGGTTTCCTCCCTTGCGTTCGCAGTCGCCTGTGCCGTCGCACTTCCACTCCTGCCATTTCATAAGGGCTATATCGCCGCGCTGACGGGATTGCCGGGAAACCTGCCGGCCTTTTTGGCGCTTGTACTGCCAGTTGTTGGATTTCATGGGCTCATGACTTTGCTTCCTGAGGTCCCCAATGCCCTGATGGAGGTTGCAGGAGTGCTGGCTCTGGTCGGAATGCTCTACGGGTCCCTGAAGGCATTGACGCAATCCCGTGCGGCGTCTGTTGTGGCTTACGGCAGCCTGGCGTTCCTGTCCATTCTCTGGTGGTATTTGGTCACGACCCGGGCCGCGGCGCCCCAGATTGTGGTGTATCTAAGCGCCGTCAGCCTGGCCAGCAGCGGACTGCTGATTGCCTTCTACATGCTGCGGGCTCGATATGGTGAGATTGATCTCCGTGCGCTGAGCGGCCTGGCCCTTCCCATGCCTCGATTCGCCGTCGCGCTGTCACTGTTGGCGCTGGCAGCATTGGGTTTGCCACCCTTTGGAGTGTTTTCCGGTTTCGTCGGCATGCTGCTCACTCCATCATTCACGTGGTCCGGAGGAATGATCGTCGTTATCATCGCGTGGCTCAGCGCCTCCTGGTACTTTTTCGACCTCGCGCAAGGTCTGTTATTTGGTCGTCAACGGCCAGAGCGCCGGCATGAGGACCTGCGCGATCACGAACTGGCTTCGCTGGCTATCGTACTGGTGCTGTTAGCCGTTTTGGGTGTGATGCCCTCTCGCCTGTTCAATCTTGGGCCAATCAACCTTCAGCAAACGGTCATGTTGGAGTTCCGTGCATGGAACAAATAAACCCCACCATAGACGTTGAAACCCGCCGCATGGAGCTTCGCGGCATCGTCCGCCTCGCCGGCGAAGTGGTTGCGCGGTACTGGCCCATGCCCACCTTTGTGCACCACAATCCATTCCATAGCCTTGAGTATCTCTATTTTGACGAGACGCTACGTCGTGGTCACAAGTTTCTGGGGGGCCGCGGCTATCTCTCCGGCCAAACCTATCGTGGGTACCTCCGCTCCGGCAGAATTTTGCTCCCTCATCTCGACCAGGTCTTGCGGCCGCTTGCTCGTGACGAGTACATCGTCATTGGGCCATGCCGCATTGCGCACCGAGAAGTCCTGCGGGCATGCCTGACGCATGCACTCTGCGCGCCCGCGGACGAGCCGCTCGATGCCTTGTGGGATCAGGGGTCGAACGGAGAATTCGTCACGGCGTTGGCTGACCACCTCACTCCCGCTCTCGGCGCCTCGTCAGTGGACGATCAGATTGCAACCGCCGTGCGGGAAGATAACGCGGCGTTGGGACGGCATCTGACCCTCTCGAATTGGTGCGACCGCACGTTGGGCACTCAGATCGTCATCCTCGTCAACAATGAATTGATCAAATGGTGCGGAGCATTCCTCGACGAGGGGCACGCCACGTGGCCGATGCCGGGACGGGAACAGGGGTTCTATGCAGCTTGGAAATCGCTCGCGAGGCGCGAGTGGTCTCCGTGCGGGATCAAGGATAGCTCGCGTAAGATTGCCGGACTGCCTGAGCATCCCGAAGATGCCGTGTTGCAGAGCCTGGAGATTCTGGGGATTCCCAACGAACTGCGCCAAGACTACCTTGCGCTCCAACTCACGGCCCTTCCCGGCTGGGCCGGATTTATCAAGTGGCGCGCGGAGCAGCAGGCTTATGCCTGGGAGCAAGCCTATCCCATCAGTCTGGTGAAGTTCCTGGCTGTCCGGCTGTGGTATGTCCGCGAACTGGTCCAAAAAGCCTGCCACGCGGAGCTGAGCCTCAAAGGAAACTTTGGCGCCATCTCGACCTACATGCAGGACCATCCGCACGCCTACTTTTTGCGGAAGGCACAGGTTGCCGGACGTCTGCCGGATGCCTATGCCGAGCAGGTTGAGCGACTCTCACGGGATAAAGGCAACGGATGGAAGGCTCTCGCCGGTCGGTTCCAAACCGACACGGGATCACAGCGGGACCGATCCCTGCGGCTTGCGGCGGCCCACCGCTTGGTCACGCTGGCCAAGGCGCTGGAAATCGTGCCGACGGTGTTGCTTGATGGCTCGCCGAACGATCTTGCCGTGCTGGTCAAATGGATGGATGCCTTCCCTGAATCCGAACATGGCCCGGTGTGGCTGAGGGCGTTTGAAGCCGGATACCACGAACAGTTATTTGGCACGCTGATGCGCACGGCATCGACGGCCATGACGGAACGTCCCAAAAGTTCCCTTGCGGTGCGGCCGCAGTCGCAATCGGTCTACTGCCTCGACGTGCGGTCGGAGCCGGTTCGGCGTCATCTGGAATCGACCGGCGACAATGAGACCTACGGATTCGCCGGCTTTTTCGCCGTCTTTATCCGATATCGCGGGTGGGGCAAGGAGCATTACACGGAACAGTTTCCGGTGATCATGCGGGCTCGCAATGAGGTGCGCGAGATTCCCCGCAGCTATCTCGAACACATTGTGTCCAAGCATACATTCAGAACCAAACTCCTGCATGCGGGACACACGCTCCTGCACGATCTAAAGGAGAATGTCGTCACGCCGTATGTCATGGTGGAATCGCTCGGATGGTTCTATGTCCTTCCGATCATCGGTAAAACCGCGTGGCCTGCCCTCTACCGCCGGATGACCGGGTGGTTACGACGGCTCTTCGTTCCTCCCATCGCCACCAGTCTCACGGTGGATAAATTGTCACCTTCTGACATCGAAGAGATGTTGGTATCTGAACAGCGCGCCATCATCTGGAAGGCCTTACGCGACCATCTGGGTTTCCGCGGTTTTCTGATCTCTCCAGAATTCGTGGAGACATTGCGCCTTCAGGCCTTGAATGAAGAAGGAGGCACGGAGACGTCGCTGACCGGCGCCGCTCATGGACTCGCTCTCTCGAAAGACGAAGTCGCGGCGTTTGTGGTGACCCTGCGGCGCCAGTACCGGATGAATCAGCGCGCGGCCTCAAGGCAAAAGGAACGGATCACGCGCACAGGTTTCACGCTCGACGAGCAGGTCGTCACGGTGGAGACAGCACTCCGCATGATGGGTCTGACCCGAAACTTCGCACGGATCGTATTGTTTTGTGCGCACGGCAGCACCTCAGAGAATAATCCGTTTGAGGCTGCGCTGGATTGCGGGGCCTGCGGGGGCAACAATGGGACACCCAACGCCCGCGTGCTCGCCATGATGGCGAACAATCCCAAGCTGCGAGAGCGGCTGGCGACGAACCACATCGAGATTCCTTCCGACACCCATTTCCTCGGCGGACAGGTTGATACAGCCACGGATGACGTATACCTCTTCGATCTCGAAGACGTGCCACCGACTCATCGAAAAGATGTGGCCCGCTTGTTGGAGGATCTTCGCGAGGCCTGCCAGCTCACGAGTCAGGAACGTTGTACCCGGTTCCCTGAAGCGAAGGCTTCACTCTCGCTCGCGGAAGCCCAGTCATATGTGCGGAAGCGCAGCGCAGACTGGAGCCAAGTGCGACCGGAGTGGGGGTTGTCCGGGAATACCTCATTCATCATCGGCCGACGCGCGCTTACCAAAGGCCTCAATCTCGCCGGGCGCGTCTTCCTGCATTCCTATGATTATCGAGAAGACCCGACCAACCGGTTGCTCGAAGTGGTCATGACGGGACCACAAGTCGTTGCCCAATGGATCAATATGGAACATTATTTTTCTACCGTCGATAATGAGGTGTATGGGAGCGGCAGCAAAATTTATCATAACGTCGTAGGGCGAGTCGGAATCATGTCGGGTCCCTGGAGCGATCTGCGACTTGGATTGGCCCGGCAGACGGTGATGAACGAAGAGGCGCCCTATCATGAGCCCATGCGGCTGGTGACCGTCATTGAAGCACCGCGCTCGAATATCGGGAAACTCATCGCGCGGCACGAGGTGTTGCGGCATTTGTATCACAACGAGTGGGTGCACCTTGTCGCACTTGACCCTGAAGACGGAGGCTTGTACCAATATCAATCAACGGGAGTGTGGAGCGGGATTCGAAGTGTGCCCGAATACTCCGCGTCCGACAAGAGAAAGGAGTCCATTGAATGAGCGGGCTGACGTTGCATCCGATGAAAGAAATTCGTGTGATTGTCGCAGGTGAACACCGGGCATTTGTGACCGATTTGTTCGATAACATGAATGTAACCGGCTACACGATCATCGGCAACATCTCCGGCAAAGGCCATCATGGATTTCGTGAAGCGCATTTTATGTTCAGCGAACAGGAAAGCCTCGTCATGATTATGACCGTGGTCCCGGAACAGAAAGTCGAGCCAATCCTCGCCGGCCTTCGCCCGCTGTTCGACCGGCACTCCGGGGTCATGTTCGTGACCGATGTGGCCGTCAGCCGCAGCGAATATTTCGGCAAGACGGGGAGTGGCTCTTGATCTGGCTCTCACCTGCGCGCTATCGCCACGTGTAAGCGAGGCGCCGACGCAGCGGCATTGCCGGAATCTGGGCGCCCTTGAGCCGGCGTGCGAACCTCCGTACATTTTAAAATCTCGTAGTTTTCCACAAACGTAGACACCATCCGCAGGGTCATCGTTCCTCGGTTGCATCGTGGTAACTGCCGCTGCGGATAGTCTTGCAGCGAGGCCGCCTTTGAGAGGCGCGTCGTTATGGCGCCGGGCGAGTAAGGGTGTTCGTTGACCAAGAGGGGGTGCGTCTTCGGCGACACTATGTGAAGGCTTTGGCATCTATTCTATCCTGAAACTCGGTTCTACGACTTTAGCAACAGGCCAGATTCTGACCTGAAAAGGGGTTCCGCGAGGCCGAAAAGAGGTTTTACACGCTCAGGCAGTATTAGCCAGATGAAAGAAATATTCTTTTACCGCTATTAGGTTCGCCGTGTCCCACAGAAGGCAAGGGAGCGCGAGATGAACGTGAAAGCCAAGGTTGACAGAAAAATCAACAGCTCTGCTCATTTGGCAGACAGAGAGATTATTCGCTTTCTACAGTGTGTAACGGACGACTTAGGTAGGACTCAGTCAAGTCTGAAATAGGCGGCACTTGTCCTGCTTTGACAGGCCATGTCTCTGGCC
>JBBRRL010000105.1:0-7226 GCA_038200775.1 Nitrospirales bacterium | reverse complement strand
AGGGCTTGGCGAATGGGAGCATCAATCGCGAACTCTCCCTGCTAGGGACGATGTTGCGCTTAGGCTATTCGCGTGGGAAGGTGGCACGCTTGCCCATCATTCACACGCTCACGGAGGCCGCGCCACGCAAGGGGTTTTTCGAGGAGACGCAATTCCATTCGCTCCGACAACATCTGCCGGAAGATTTACAGGTGGCCGTCACCATTATGTATACCTTCGGGTGGCGACTCGCCGAGGTCATGACGCTCAACCTTTCGCAAGTGGATTTGGAGGCTGGGACGTTGCGACTTGAGCCCGGCACGACGAAGAATCGCGATGGGCGCGTCGTTTACCTCACATCAGAATTGAAGGGACTCTTGGCTGCACAGGTGGAGCGCGTCAAGACCCTCTCACGGAAACTGCATCGGGTTCTCCCCTATCTGTTTCCGCATCTAGGTGGATGCTATCAGGGGATGCGCCGACGTGACTTTCGCAAGGTGTGGCTGTCGGCCTGCGAGAAAATCGGCATAGTGGGGGCGTTGAAGCACGACTTTAGACGGACGGCCGTCAGGAATATGGAGCGGTGCGGCGTGCCGCGCAGTGTCGCCATGAAGGTGAGCGGCCACAAGAGCGAGAACGTTTATCGGCGGTATGCGATTGTCTGTGATACGGACATCCAGGAGGCCACCCAACGCCTCATGGGCACATTTGCGGGCACAAGTGGCGTTTCGGTGCTGGACGCTCGCGCGCAAGTATAGGAAAATATTGGTGGCCCCGGCGAGAATTGAACTCACGACAAACGGTTTAGGAAACCGCTGCTCTATCCAACTGAGCTACGGGGCCAATGAGAAAGGAAGTGTACCATAGACTGAAGAGCGCCAGTGCCGAACTTCAAAGCTGAATCCGGGCGATGCTAAATGCTATTCCGGCAATGCTTTGTCCTTTGGAAAATTATCACGAGGCTCACGTTCAATAACAAGGTGTACACATCAAATAAGGGCGCCGGAATGTCTATAGGTGATTCGCCTAAATAGACTTCTACCCTTAATAGTAATAGACTAACCCTAAAGAATAACTCCTGATCTGAGTCTGGCTCAGACTTCAGACATCAAGGAGGGGGGACGTTATGAAAAAGACAGGATACCTCGTGTGGGTCAATGATGATCAATTCTGGCACCCAACTCTAGGCAGTGCCCAGAAGCGGTCCAGGCGGGCGAAAATGACAGGTAATGATACACTCATTGTCGGGTTTCAAATCCAACCCTTCCTGGTGGAAGAGGGAATGACCAAAAGTCTTTCATGAGGGCGCCAGGGCTTGTGCAAAGCCTAAGCCCTGCACAAGCCCCTCGGCTCCTAGTTGGCCAAAGCGGTCAGAGCCGGATGAAGATCCCTATTCTGGTTTTGTGCAAACGCAGCGGGTAGGACCTCTTCGATAGTCTCCACGAAGACAAAACTCATCTCATTGCGGACCTGCTCCGGCACCTCCTTCAGGTCCTTCTGGTTTGCTTTTGGCAAGATCACTCGCTGAATGCCGGCCCTTCGAGCCGCGAGGATCTTTTCCTTGATTCCACCCACCGGTAACACGAGCCCGCTCAAACTGATCTCACCGGTCATTGCGGTATCGCTTCGGACCGATACGTTATGATACGCCGACGCAAGGGCGGTGGCCATCGTGATGCCCGCCGAGGGACCATCCTTAGGAATCGCTCCGGCAGGTACATGAATGTGGACCCCGTTCCGTTTGAAACGGGAAATATCCAGACCCATTGCTTCCGCGTGCGACCAGAGATAGCTACGGGCCGCGCGCGCCGACTCCTGCATCACTTCCCCGAGTTGCCCGGTGAGCGTCAAGTCATGCCCGCCCGGCAACAGCGTCGTCTCGATGTACAGGACATCGCCGCCTGTCGCAGTCCAAGCCAGGCCTGTGGCCACACCGGGCGGAAGTTTCTTTCGGGCCTCTTCCGGCATGAACCGTTCCGTCCCGAGCCACACGTCCAGACGCTCTCGGTCAATGGTAATCAGCTCGGGAGTCCCCGCTGGTTCGTCAACCGTAGGCCGATCTGCCAGTTCTACGGCAATCTTGCGCGTGAGGCGTCCCAGCATCTGCTCGAGCTGGCGGACGCCTGCTTCCCGCGTGTACCGGCAGATGATCTCCGTGAGGAGCTCATCGGGCAGCTGAATCTGATCTACGCTCAATCCCGCTTCCTTCAGGCGGCGAGGCCACAGATAGCGCTTCGCAATCTCGCGCTTTTCCTGCTCGCTATACCCGGGCAGACGGATCACTTCCATCCGGTCCAGAAGGGGTTCGGACACCGGATCGAGAGTGTTCGCGGTCGTAATGAAGAAGACCTGTGAGAGGTCGAACGCCAGATCTAAATAATGATCGGTGAAGGTGTTGTTCTGCGCCGGGTCGAGCACCTCCAACAGGGCCGCCGCCGGGTCGCCACGAAAGTCACGGCCCATCTTATCTACCTCGTCCAGCATCAGCACCGGATTCTTCACGCCAGACCGCCGGATTGCTTGAATGATCCGGCCAGGCATCGCTCCAACGTAGGTACGCCGATGCCCTCTGAGCTCGGCTTCGTCATGAACGCCGCCGAGGCTGATCCGTTCGAAACGCCGCCCGAGCGCCCGGGCGATAGACTGCCCTAAGCTGGTCTTTCCCACTCCCGGAGGCCCGACCAGGCATAGGATCGGGGACTTCGCGGCCGGGTTCAATTTCAAAATCGCCAAATGCTCGACGATCCTTTCTTTGACATCCTGAATCCCATAATGGTCTTCATCCAGGACCTGACGCACCCGGGCCAGTTCCAAGCTGTCCTCGGAGGCTTTGTTCCAGGGCAGCTCAAGCAGCAGCTCGAGATAGCTGCGGATGACTTGATGCTCCGGAGAGGCAGCCGGTATCTTTGCGAGTCGCCCCACTTCACGATCAGCTTCCTTTCGGACGTGCTCGGGCAGTTCAGCCTTTTCGATCCGGGCTTTGATCTCGGCGAAACCGCCCTCATCATCCTCCCCCTCGCCCAACTCCTGCTGGATCGCCTTCAATTGCTGCCGCAGAATGTATTCGCGTTGAGTTTTCCCCATCTCTGCCTGCGCATCGCTGGCGATTTTGTTTCGCAGGGTCAGAATTTGGATCTCATGCGAGAGTGCGGCGAAGACCTTGCGCAGTAGATCGGCGCATGTCTGGGCTTCAAGCAGCGTCTGCTCGGCCTCCGCCGTGATGTTGAGCAGCGAAGCCACGCGATAGGCAAATGTCACAGGATCGCGCTCGGCCCTCAAGGTCTCGGTGACCTCGCCAATACCTGCCAGCTGAATCAGGGAGGGAAGTTGATCGACGAGATCGCTGGTGGCGCGAAAAAGTGCGCTGATTTCCGGACCTGAATCGGAAGGAGCAGCAAGCAACCGCGCTCGAACCTTGATGAATGGTTCCGTTTGCTCGCCCTTGAGCAGCACAAAACGATCGACCCCCTCGACCACCGCATGGAGTTGACCATCGGCAGATCGTCCGGATTGCTTGATAACCGCTTTTGTTCCAATGCGGTGCAACTCTTCAAGCGTCGGCTCCGCAGTATCCGGATCGCGTTGAGTCACGACCAAAATAGTCTTGTCTTCGGTTTTCAATGCGAACTCCAATGCAGCGACCGAACGCTCGCGCCCCACAGTCAGCGGCACTCGCACGCCGGGAAATAAGACAGTTCGCTTCACAGGAAGCACTGGCAAGGTTGTGATAGCATTATCAGTATGATCGCTCATGATATTCCTTTCGCATTCCTCACTGGATCAGATGAGGTCCCGCGAGGATTACGCACATGCATTTCAGGCATCTATAGATGTAAGCATCAATTCAGCAGTGTCAATCCGTGTGACTTGGGCGGAATGGACGGCTCCTAACATCAGGTCATAGCAAGGGAAAGCTAGTTCTTAGGATCTTGGAGCCAAATGAGCGCGTTGCTTCAGAATCGAAGACAAGCGGGTCAGCAACTGGCCGCAAGCCTTCAGGAATATGCCAATCGGCCTGACGTGCTGGTGCTGGCCTTGCCGCGTGGCGGTGTGCCCGTAGGCTATGAGCTGGCGAAGGCGCTAAGGGTCCCGCTCGACGTCTTTGTTGTACGCAAATTGGGACTGCCCGGGCACGAAGAGCTGGCAATGGGAGCGATTGCGCCCGGCGGAATCCGGATATTAAATGCTGAGGTGGTGCGCCATCTTGGGATTTCAGAACGGGTCATTTCGGCAGTTGCCGCGGAGGAGCAGAAGGAACTCGAGCGTAGAGAACAGATGTATCGAGACGGCAGACCCGCGCCCGCCGTCCAGGGCCGCACGGTGATCTTAGTGGATGATGGCCTTGCCACCGGCTCTACAATGCGTGCGGCGGTGGCGGCGGTGCGCCAGCAGCGCCCGGCGAAAATCGTGGTGGCGGTCCCTGTCGCCGCGGCTAGCACCTGTGAGGAGCTAAAGCAGGAAGTGGATAGGATCGTGTGCGACCTTACCCCAGAGCCGTTCCACGGGGTCGGCGAGTGGTACGAGGACTTTTCCCAGACGACAGACGAGGAAGTCCGCGAATTGCTGCACGCGACTTCTCAATAGCAGAACGCATCGTCGCCGCGATAGCCTGCAGTTTGTCTCACGATCTCGTCGTGTCACAGACGCCATTGACTCATCCCCAAACCTGTGCGATGCTCCGCCGCATTCACGTGGATAACCCCGCAAGGCTGCGGCCGCTAGTCCTTCCGGATGGCCGGGCATCGGGATATCACGCAGATGATGGGCATGGTGGCTCCTCCCTAGGTTTTTCGGAGGGACGGAGCTGATCGGGGTGCGGAACAGGTAAACCGAAGGCAGGTGCATGGCTGCGGACAGCGACGCTCAATCAGATGAACGTGTGTACTCTCCCCACGGCCCTCGGCGCAAATTCTTTGTGTGGGCGACCCGTGCGATTGTCGGCATCATCGGGCTCACCCTGGCAGTGCCCCTGGCGGGCTACGTTATTTCTCCTGGCCTCAAGCGCCGGACGAAACGCTGGGTGGACGTTGGATCAGTGGACGAACTCGGCGTGGAACAACCAAAACAACTCGAGCACATCACGACAATAAAGGACGGATACATCGAGACCAAGGCCACCAAGGCTGTCTGGGCCGTCAAGCAAGCTGACGGCCGGATCATCGTCTTCTCGCCACTCTGTCCACATCTGGGGTGCGGCTATCGTTGGGATGGTGGGGAGAGAAAGTTCAAATGCCCTTGTCACGGGAGCGTCTACAGCATAACGGGGGAGGTGCTGGCGGGGCCTGCGCCGCGGCGCTTGGACGTCTTGCCCGAGAAAATCGAGAAGGAGCGATTGCTGGTGATTTATGAAGAATACAAGGCCGGCCTATCCACTAAAGTGGAACGATAAGAGATGGCTTCCCTCCTCTACCAGTGGCTAGATCGTCGACTAAAGCTTAAACGGCTCCAGCGCACGTTACTCGACGAACCAATTCCCGGTGGCCCCAGCTGGATCTATGTGTTTGGCTCAGCCACACTCTTTCTCTTCCTATTGCAAGCGCTGACTGGGATGTTTTTGGCGGTGTATTTTGCGCCAACGCCAGACCATGCCTATGACAGCATTCAGTTCATCGAAAAAGAAGTAGCCTTCGGGACATTCGTGCGGGGTCTCCACCATTGGGGTGCCTCCGCAATGGTTATCGCGATTGGCTTGCACATGCTGCAGGTCTTTCTCTATGGGGCCTATAAACCGCCCCGAGAAATAATGTGGATGGTGGGGGTGGTGCTCTTTTGCATCACCCTCGGCTTCGCCTTCACAGGCTATCTTTTGCCCTGGGATCAAAACGCGTATTGGGCCACCCAAATCGGCATCAACATGATCGGGACTGTTCCCGTCGTCGGCGATTTTTTGAGCAAGATTCTCCGTGGAGGAGAAACGTTGGGGGCGTTGACCCTCTCAAGATTTTTCGCGCTGCACGTGCTCTTCCTGCCCGCGGTGATCGCGTTCGGAATCTTGATCCATCTGTTTATTCTCCGCCGAGTGGGGCCTGCGGGCCCTTGGAACGAGCAACGTGCGTCTGTCGCGACCGAGACGTTCTATCCACGCCAGGTCTATATGGATGCGGTTGTCATGCTTGCGATCTTTGCAGTCCTGGTCGTGCTTGCCATGTTGATTCCTTTCCCGTTGGCCGACAAAGCCAATCCCTCCGATACGACCTTTGTACCGGTCCCGGAGTGGTACTTCCTGTTTTACTATCAGCTTTTGAAATACGTGCATGGCCCGCTGGAGCCGCTTGCGACCTGGATCCTACCGGCCGTGTTTTTCTTGGGGCTGCTGCTGTGGCCGTTTATTGACCGCAGTCGGGCTCGCAATCCCGCCGCCAGACCGGCCGCCCTGGCTGTTGGAGGAGTATTTCTATTGATCGTGTTTGGATTGCTGGCGATCTCGTTGCGCGATCTCTATGCAGTCCCGCGTCTGGATCCAACTGTGGCCCGCGGACAAGCCATTTTTGCGCGATTCGGGTGCGCAGGGTGCCACCGGGTGCATGGAGAAGGCGGGGCAATATGTCCCGATCTCTCGTTTGAAGGCGACTCCCGGCCTGATCGTGCCTGGCATATCCGGCATTTTCGCGATCCGCAATCCGTCTCTCCCGGATCTATTATGCCGAAATTTCCGTTGACTGATCAGGAAGTGAACGATCTGACCAGCTATGTGCTGAGTTTGAAGCGTCCGACAGCGGCTGTCACTAGCCGCCTTGCTTCCGGCGGCTAGTGCGCGTTGTTCGGGGCTCGGCCTAGCGAGGTTAAGAGCGGTTTTGAGGAAAGAAACCGCGTATCTTCTGCGCGACAGTAAGTCCCAGGATTAAGAATATCCCGAAGATCACGAGGCAAATGTAAAACAACACTTTTGCCACTTGCGCCGCGCCGGCAGCTATGTCGGTGAAGCCAAAGAGTGCGGCGATCATTGAAATCACAAAAAAAATCGCAGCCCATTTCAACATCATGACCTCCTAAGCTGCCGCAGCAACTTGCGCTCTTTGATGACTTTGGTTTTGATGTTGGGCAATAACTGAATCAAGGATACAACCACAATTCAAACAGCGCCACTCCTTGAGATGTGTCAGACCGTCAGTAACGCGTTCTGCAACCATCAGACCTTGGCATTTGACGCATTCCATTTCGTCCTCCTCTCGTTCAGGAGGGGAACCGTATCAAAAGTCACGGACCGGCGACTATAGACAAAAATACGAGGACATTAATGAAAATGT
>JBBRRL010000104.1:0-7278 GCA_038200775.1 Nitrospirales bacterium | reverse complement strand
GACATGGTGGTCTATCAGCATGCCTATGAAGAATGGTGGCTGGCGCCTCTCGATGATGCCATACCGCTCGTGAAGATCAACCGCGTCGGCGCGAACCTGCTTGCCGCGATGGACGGTCAGACCACTGTAGGCTCATTGCTCGCGAGGTTCGGCAATCGGGTCTGCGGGACCGACGGCGCGACAGGGCGCGCTTGCTTGGAAAGTTGGTCCCTACCTGCGTATTCCCTGTGCTATTTCGGAACTGAACCGCCCATGAAAGACCGTGGTGATGCTCGTTGGGATCTCCTTCTGCTAAAGATTCGGGAAGGATGGCAAGGTCGCACCGAATTGGATCCCGAAGGTCATCTTGCAGACTTTCATGTGCATGAAATTGCATCTTCGGAAGGGCATTTTGAAACGGTCGAGACTACTGTGTCTCACCTCTTTCGCGAGCCAACCGAGGCCCTGGGAGGCTTGACGTATGGCCGCCTGCTGGCGAGGACTCTCAAAAAGCTTGGCTGGTGGTCGCCCAAACCACGGACAATTCTTGAGGTTGGTGGTGGCCTGGGCTATGTCGCGCGTGAACTCGCAGCCGGACTCACGGCCGAGGAACGTCAAGAAACACGCTATGTGCTGGTGGATATTACTCGCCCCTTCCTTCAATCACAGCTGACCCTTGCCCGTGAAGGCGGGTGGATAGCCACAGGCGCCCAAGCGAATGGCGAAGCACTGCCACTCAAAGACGGAAGCATCGATCTCATTATCGATAACGAAAACCTGGCGGACATGACCGCCGTCAGATTGAGCCGGGAAGAGCTCGCCTCGGGGGTAGCCACGAAGGTGGTTCACCAGGACGCCCTCGCATGGATTCGCAAGGTGAATCTCGCGTTCGGCGACGATGTTCCCTCGGAGTTCATCTTTAATCTTGGGCCTCTTCGATTTTTGCAGGAGGTGTGGCGGGTATTGAGACCCGGCGGGCGCGCACTACTCATCGAGTTTGGTATCGAACGCGGCTTTTCGGCTCCGGTCAAGCTGCCCGGGCATACGGAATATGAGGTGCAATTTTCCCACCTGCGCGAAGCCGCCCGCTGGCTAGGTTTTCAGGAAAGATATGGGCCGCTCCCGCAGTTTCTCAGCATCAAACCAGACACTCGGGTCCTGTGCACGGGCGCAGCATACGCGATCCGGCGCTTCTGTGAGGCACTGGGAAAGTCCTTTGCGATTCGGGCCTATACAGAATCAGAGCTGAGTGGGGCGCTCGGCGACATGGGGACGAAACTTGTGGGTCACCATTATCATGACATCAGCGACCCGGCCTGGTTCGGGCTCTGGGATTTTAAGGTCCTTTTGCTTGAGAAGCCGGAGCGAGCAAAGCCCATGCCCACTATTCGGGAGGTCAAGGGTTTTCGCTGGGGCGGCATGCGCTGAGGGCAGAAAAGGGGACAAGCTACTTTGTTTCAGCTTATCCTCAGGCCGCACACGCCTTCGCCCGGAAAAAAGTAGCCTGTCCCCTTTTCACGGATGCGATACGGGTTTGGACCAAATGGATACAATGTATAGCGTGTGGAAATAGACAGGGTAGGAATCCCAAAGGCCTGATGCAGACTAGACAGGGGTGTGAGCACGTGCGGAGAAAATAACGGCGCGGCCACAGCGGACGTGCCCAGCGGAAACGGCTTCGCAGCTTGCGTATGAAAACGACTTCTATTCTAGCTGGACCTGCGGCGCAGCGCTTTTCTTGGAGCGTTTCAGCGCCTCATTGATTGCATTAATCAACTCCATCACATCAAACGGCTTCAGCAGATGGCATGCGGCACCAAAACGGATCCCGTCCATTGCTGATTGCAGCGTGCCATATCCGGTAATGATGATGACCTCCACGTCTTCATGCTGGCGCTTCATATCTTTCAGGAATTCCATGCCATGACGGCCGCCCAATTTTAAATCAAGAATCGCCAGATCGATCTTATGGTCCAACAGGATATCCGCAGCGCCTTCCGCGCTCTCCGCAAGGTACAGATTATAGAATGGCCGCAGGATGACCTTGTAGGCTGCCCGCGGGCCTGGTTCATCCTCGACGATCAGAATCGTTGGTTTTGCAGGATCGAATAGGGTCGTTATTTCTTCTTGCTCGTCCCTGTCCAGTTTAATCACGTCGCCGTCCATGCACCCTCCTTGTTAATAAAGTTGTTAATAACACTGTTTATACCCTGTGCTAAGTTTGTTGATACCCTGTGGTCAACAAAGCTTGCCAAGATATAAGCAACCACTGTGCCCGACCCTCCCAAAGTTGGGGGTCCGGTTCTAAAACTAGGTATTTACCAATATTATTGGGGATTTATGCAGGTTCCGAGCCGTTTCGTCAAGCGCTATTTTTGCAGGAACAAACAGCCGAGTACCGTCAAAAACTTGGCGGAGTGACATGTACTTGACTATTGCTAAGTGATTATAGTTACGATTATAAACGTGATGGCCTGGCCTTCTTTATCGTTATTTACATTAATCTATTATACTTACGACGGCGGGAAGCGCGTGAGCATCACAGGGGCATCGGAGAGCCGTGGTCCTTCCAGACTTATCTGAGAGACGGAGTGTTTTAGCCAGTTCGTATCGTCGCGCTCCGGAAAATCTCGCCGATAATGTGCCCCTCGAGACTCCTGCCGTGCCAAGCCCCCGGCAATGGCGGTCTCTGCGAGCTCCACTAGAGCATGAAGCTCCAAGGCTGTCATGAGATCGCTGTTGAAAATCTTTCCGTGATCCTCCAACCGGACGTGGCGCGCGCGGGCCTTGAGCTCTTTCATGTGGTCCAACGCTGCCGCCATTCTATCCTTGACCCGAACGAGCCCAAGATGATTCGTGAGCGTCCTGCCGAGTTCCTCTCGGACTTGCCATGGCCGCTCAGATCCCTTGTTTGCAAACAGATGTGCAATGCGCCGCTCTTCAGTCTGCAGGATACCCATCTCGGTAGTCGGATCCTTGGCATGCGTCGCGTACTCGGCACTCCGCAGCCCTGACCGCCGGCCGAAGACAATCGTCTCCAACAATGAGTTGCCTCCAAGACGGTTTGCTCCGTGAATGCTCACGCAGGCGCATTCCCCCGCGGCGAATAGCCCGGGCATTTCAGTCTCGCCCCAGCTGTTGGTCTTGATTCCACCCATGATGTAATGCGCGCCCGGTCGGACAGGGATCGGGCTCTCAACAGGATCGATACCGGCAAAGTCCAGCGCGAGCTGCCGAATTTGCGGCAGCCGCTCCAATATTCTTTCCCGTCCCAGATGTCGCAGATCAAGGAGAATACAATCGTTGACTCCCCGTCCTTCGGCAATCTCACTGGCGATCGCTAGCGACACTGTGGATCGGGTGGCCAGTTCCATCTGTTGAGGGGCGTACCTTTCCATGAAACGCTCGCCAAGGGTGTTCACCAGATACGCACCTTCACCACGTGCGCCTTCGGAGATGAGAATGCCGGTATCCTTGAGCGTCGTAGGATGAAACTGGATAAACTCCATATCCATGAGAGGCACTCCCGCCCGATAGGCCATGCTCATTCCATCGCCGGTATTGATAACAGCATTCGTGCTCGTGAGGTACATCCGTCCGCAGCCACCAGTCGCCAGGATCACCGCCTTTGCACCGATCGCGTGCAACCCACCATTCAATACATCCCACGCGACGAGGCCACGGCAGATCCCTTGCTCTACAACTAGCGAGGTCACATGCCATTCCTCGTAGACGTAGATGTTGCGTTTCATCAATTGCTCATACATCGCGTGCAAAATGGCATGGCCGGTACGGTCGGCCGCGTAACAGGTGCGCGGGAAGCCGGCGCCACCGAAAGGACGCTGTGCAATATGACCGGCGGCGTCTCGACTGAATATGACGCCCATCCGTTCGAGTTCCAAAATATCCGAGGGCGCGTCTTTGCACATCACTTCGATGGCGTCCTGATCGCCCAGCCATAAGCCGCCTTTGGCGGTGTCATGCGCATGGCTTTCCCATGAATCATCGGGTCCGAGTGCCGCATTAATGCCTCCTTGGGCGGCAACTGAATGGCTCCGTACGGGGTGAACTTTTGAGACGATCGCCACGTTAAGACCGGCGGGAACCGCCACCGCGGCCCGCATTCCCGCTAGGCCCCCACCGACGATCAGGATGTCATGAATTTTCTCAAATCCCCCCATGTACCCTTACCGGTGAGCGTTGGTGACCCAAGATGGTACGGCAGGCGCGTCGCTTCCGTCCTTGTTCTGACGCAGTGAGCATGTTAACCTCCTTCATGCGCATTTTCTTTTCTTCGGGGCATTTTTCATGAGTCTTCCGAATCTTTTCAAGCCTACTGATACCTTTGTGCATCGCCACATTGGCCCCACAGATGACGACATTCAACACATGCTGTCAACCCTGGGCCTCTCATCGCTCGATGCGTTGATCGACGCCACCCTCCCTTCGGACATTCGCCTCCGGCGTCCCCTCACACTCGGGCCGCACCGTGGAGAACACGAGGTCCTCGCGCGGTTACGCGCTCTTGCGGCTCAGAATAAGGTATTTCGGTCATTTATCGGCATGGGCTATTATGACTGCATTACTCCGCCTGTTGTTCAGCGCAATATCTTGGAAAATCCGGGATGGTATACTCAATATACGCCATACCAAGCTGAGATCGCCCAGGGACGTCTCGAAGCCCTGCTGACGTTCCAAACGATGATAGCGGACCTGACCGGCCTGCCCCTCTCCAATGCCTCATTGTTAGATGAGGCCACCGCAGCAGCCGAGGCGATGCACATGTGTCAGGCTATGGCTCCAGGCAAAACCAGATTCCTCGCGGCCTCGGATTGTCATCCGCAGACGCTCGCGGTGCTCCAAACACATGCCGAGCCGTTGGGCATTCGTTTCGAAATCGTGGATGTCACCGCGATCGATGTCGCCGGGGGAGATGTTTGCGGCCTCCTCTTGCAATACCCTTCGACAGACGGGTGCGTCCGCGACTACACGGCGATCATCGACCGCGTCCATGCGGCCGGAGCCCTGGCCGTGGTCGCGACGGATCTCCTTGCGCTGACGATGCTGCGGCCGCCTGGGGAGTTCAACGCTGATATTGCGGTAGGTTCCAGTCAGCGCTTCGGTGTACCGCTGGGTTTTGGTGGGCCGCATGCGGGCTTCATGGCCACGAAGGATGCGTACAAGCGTCAACTGCCTGGCCGGATCGTGGGCATGTCCAAAGATTCTTCAGGAAAACCGGCCCTGCGGCTCGCCCTTCAGACGCGCGAGCAACATATCCGGCGCGATAAGGCTACGAGTAATATCTGTACGGCCCAGGTGTTGCTTGCGGTCATCGCCGCCATGTATGCCGTCTATCACGGCCCTGAAGGACTTCGCCGGATCGCTGAGCGGGTTCACGGTCTGACCTGCGTCCTCGCGGAAGGCCTGCGCCGCCTGGGCTGTGCCTGCGGAAACGAACCGTTTTTCGACACCCTGCGAGTGCACGCAGGGGCCGTCTCTCCAGAGACCATTGTCAACAAGGCTCATAAAAACGGGATAAACCTGCGGCGATTCGATGATGGGTCATTCGGCGTTTCGTTGGATGAGGCCACGACGGTCTCGGAGGTGCAAGCGCTCTTCGAGGTCTTTGCCGCCGAGCGGCCTTTTGAGTTCACTGTGGAAAGCCTGTCGGGACGCGGATATGTGCCCATGCCCGTGCCCTCAACACTGGCGCGCACCAGCCCATACCTCACGCATCCGGTTTTCAATCAATATCACTCCGAACACGAAATGCTCCGCTATATTCACCGACTCCAAGCGAGAGACCTTTCATTGATCCACTCGATGATTCCACTCGGTTCATGCACCATGAAACTCAATGCCACTGTTGAAATGCTCCCGCTCACCTGGCGGGAGTTCAGCCGCCTCCATCCATTTGTTCCGGAGGATCAGAGCCGTGGCTATCAGGCGCTTTTCACGCAGCTTGAAAGCTGGCTGGCCGAGATCACCGGTTTTGCCGAAGTGTCGTTGCAACCTAATGCCGGATCACAAGGCGAATATGCTGGTTTGATGGTCATCCGCAGCTATCACCGCCACCGGGGCCAACCCCAGCGCGACGTCTGCCTGATCCCCACATCTGCCCACGGAACAAATCCCGCGAGCGCGGTCATTGCCGGAATGAAGGTCGTGGCCGTGGCCTGCGACGAGGGAGGCAATATCAATCTTCGGGATCTGGAGGTTAAGGCGAAGGAACATCGGGATAAGCTCGCGGCTCTAATGATTACTTATCCATCGACACACGGAGTCTTCGAAGAACGCGTCCGGCGCGTCTGTGAAATCGCGCATGAGTATGGCGCGCAGGTGTACATGGACGGAGCGAATATGAATGCCCAGGTGGGATTGTGCCGGCCGGGCGACATCGGCGCCGACGTCTGCCATCTCAATCTGCACAAGACTTTTTGCATCCCGCATGGTGGTGGTGGTCCGGGTATGGGGCCGATAGGAGTAGCCGCCCATCTCGCGCCGTTTCTCCCCGGTCATCCGGTGACAAAGCTCGGTGGTAAGGACTCGATCGGACCGGTCGCGGGCGCCCCTTACGGGAGCCCGAGTATCCTCACGATCTCTTGGGTGTATATCGCGCTTATGGGGGCAGACGGCCTGACGCAAGCGACCAAAGTCGCAATTCTAAACGCCAACTATATGGCTCGGCGCTTAGAAAAATATTACCCTGTGCTGTACACGGGCAAGAATGGCTTCGTTGCGCACGAATTCATCCTGGACGCCAGGCAGTTCAAGGAGAGCACTGGGGTGGAAGTGACTGACATCGCCAAGCGCCTCATGGATTACGGCTACCATGCCCCCACGATGTCCTTTCCGGTCCCGGGGACACTCATGATCGAGCCGACCGAAAGCGAGTCCAAGTCGGAGCTAGACCGTTTTTGCGAGGCGATGATCTCAATCCGCGCCGAAATCCAGGAGATCGCTGAGGGACACAGGCCCAAGGACGACAATGTACTAAAAAACTCACCCCACACGGCTGAGGTCGTGACGGCCTCCGATTGGAAGCATCCCTATAGCCGCGAACAAGCGGCGTTCCCCGCGGCCTACCTGCGCGATTACAAATTCTGGCCGTATGTCGGCCGCATCGATAATGCGTACGGCGACCGGAATCTCATCTGCACCTGCGCTCCGGTTGAGACCTATTCGTCTTAGGGGACTGGCTCCATTTCCGAATGGTGCCTGTCCCAGTACTTTTGACTCTTCAGCGGCGGATTCTATCCCCCGGCTCCATTCTGTGAGCTTTGAGAGGTGGGGTCGCAT
>JBBRRL010000103.1:0-7281 GCA_038200775.1 Nitrospirales bacterium | reverse complement strand
CGGGTGTTCTACGCCATAGCGCGACGCAAGGTCGAGCGAGGCTATATGAGTCCACCCTGCGTGCACATCGTCGAGGAGCATGTGCATCACAAAATTCCAGGCCCACTGCTCGACGTGATAGTTTTGCAGTAGAAAGGGATGCGTTCCGACTTGCATTTCCGCCAAAGCATCGCCAAGCGGCTTAATGGTGAATCCAATGTTGGAATAGAACCGCTTACTAATCTCGAAATTCTTTGCCGGGACGAACGGCCGCAGGGCCCTGACCGTTCCTGTCAAATTGCTCGGCTGTCGTGGCATGGACGCTTGCTTGTTCTTCTCAAGCATACACGAGCCAACGATTGATCGCGACCCACTCGTCGACCCGAAATTCAGAGTGACGCGCTGCTTACCGTCTATCAATTAACGCTGGGGACGGCATCACTCCGGAAGGCTTTGGTCGCGGTTGTATTGCCTTTGATGCCCGAGCGGCTTGAGCGCCGTGTCCGGTAGTTCAGTCGGTCATCATCGGGAAGTCCGCCTCGCAGGAGAATCTCCCGCCAGGAACGCTTCAAACTGCGAGGGGGTAAATTCAATGTCGGCCCGACGCCAGGCCCGCCGGAAGCGATCTTCGACAACTGCCGCATCCGCATTCGCCTGCCGCGCACGCAAACTCTGATTCAAACCAAACAACGACCAGGGGTTCTCAGGGGTCTGTCGGAGGTCTTCACGAAAAACGGCCTCGGCCTCAGCCGGCCGCCCCGCAGCGAGAAGCAAACTTCCCAGGGTTTGGCGGGCGGGATAGTACCAATCCGGCGGCTCGTAATAGCGCAACTGCTCCTGAAGGCGTACTGCCTCCTGTAAGTGACGGATCGCCACATCTGTCTGTCCCCCTCGGGCGCTGAGTTGCCCGCTTAGAGTCTGCAACGCAACCTCAAGGATAGTTTTGGCGGAATTATTACCTACGATCCGATCGCCAGGCATCAGATCGACCGCTCGCTCGACCTCGCGCCGTTCGTCCTCAGCCCGATCCAACCGCCCTTTGGCCACGAAGGCAAGGCCGCGAGCGTAGTGCCATATGGCCGTGCTGTAATTCAGGTCGAACGGAGGTGGGGGCTCGCGCAGGACGTCGTTCCATCGCCCAAAGCGGACAAGCGCGAAGAGCGGCGTGGGTACAAAAGCTTCCATATTCGGCACGGCCCTTATCGCTTCGAGACTGATTGCGTCGATGAGATCACGGGCCGTTTGTAACGCTTCAGCGCTACGTCCCTGCATGGTCAATGCCATCCACAGGAAACGGATGTTGTGGGGGTAATAACCGCTGGGATAGGGGCCTGTGGGTGTACGGTCCTCAAGGTAATGACGATCCGTCGCGATCGCATGGAGATTGCTGTCCGTAGCCTCTTCATACATGCCGAGACGGACGTAAATGTGGGACGGCATGTGCACCAGATGCCCGGCCCCTGGCATCAGCGTAGCGAGACGTTTCGCGCAAGGAAGTGCGCGCCCCGGATTAGACGATGCTTCAACAGTGTGAATATAGTAATGGCACGCGCCCGGATGGTTTGGGTCGCGGGCCAGGACCCTTTCCAACACCTCCACAATCTCGGGGGTCTCCGCTTGCGGCCGGCCATCATTCGTCCAGAAGTCCCAGGGTCGCAAATCCATCAAGGATTCCGCAAACAACGTGGCGGCATTCAGATCATCAGGATTATTTCTGAATACTCCCCGCATTGCGTCAGCGTACGCACGATCCATCGCCTTCCGATCCGCCTCCTGGGATATGGAGTACCTCGCCGTCAAAGCATTGATGTAGGCCCGTTCGCGTGGCGTCACATGAGCAAGGCGGGCGCGGCCGTTCTGCAGAGCCTCGTAGGCGCGCCTCTCCTGTTCGCGATCCATCGGGGCATTGATGTTAGGACCAAGGGCCAAGGCGGTTCCCCAATACGCCATCGCCGCATCTGGATCGAGCCGGGCTGCCTCTGCGAAGGAACGGATCGCCTCCTCATGATTGAACGCGAAGACCAAACGTATTCCCTGGTTGAAGTAGCGTTGCGCGAGTGGTTCGGTAGTCGTGATCGGAAATTGCAGAGAGCCAAGGTAGTCGTACAGCGGCTGTGAAGCCGCGCGAGGCTTCGTCTGCGGAGTTTCCGAAATAGCGCAGGATAGATGGCCCAGGACCGTCAACGCCAGCAGCGCCGCAACCGAGAAGGTTCTCACCGGGGAAGCTCTTAGCATATCGATGCTCTGGGGTTTTGTGCCTTCTTTTTAGACACGATCAAGCGTGCCTGGCAAGCCCTTGAATGTACCTAAGTACTACGAAACTAGGATCGTGGGGAAATCGGAAACGCAAAAACCGATCAATCACACTACCTGCGGCCACAAGTGAGCGCATCGCTAATGTCATTTCATTCAAGGGCTGCGTTTCGCTGGCTGGCTTAAGGCTGGAGCTTTAGAGAGCGTGACTGGAGCTCTTCCCGGGTCGGAAGGGACATGCGAATGTCCTGCGCCGCTCGACACCGATTGTGCAGATGTGGGAACACTTCCACGAGGAGAGGAGCTCTCACGAAAATGCCTGGGCTCAGCTTTCATCGATGAAGCGGGTTGAAGCAGTGTGGCTGGAACTCTGGTACGGACAGAATTTTTTAGAAAATCAGGACTTTGGCTCCGTGCTGACTGTCCGTATAGGGGTACACCATGTTGAGTTTCATGTTTCGTCCTAGATTTGCTCTCACGGTCCGTTGAGCGGTATCGGGAGGAAGGGTGGCGGTAGAAACCTGGGAGGGTATAAACCGCAATAAATTCTCCGTTGTCACCCGAGCTCCAGAAACTATTCTGGGCATCGTAGCTTTCATCGGCAATCGAGGGAACTACGGTTTGTCCCTCTTCTGGGGTCCACATCTGCACATATGGCTCTTCTGCCAAGGGCCTATCGTAGGTGGAATCGGACTGAGGCGCGTTTTGGGAGACACTTGGAGGCAGATAAATTAGTTGGCTCTCAGGCTCGAATTTCCGACATCCTGCCTGTGGAGGATCATTGGTGTAGAGCACGCTCCCATTGGCTTGTGAACAGATCCAAACGTCGGCTTTAGCGATACCCGCGGTGAAGAACGTCAGGACCAAAGTTATAAATCCGCTGGTAATGGCTGGATACGTATTCCCACCTCCAAGCCTGAAGTGTTAAGTGATTACCGTTTATCTCTCTAGACGGAAGTTACAGTCAAAAGGTTACAAGCGAGAATGGCGCTGGCAACGAACTTGATGCATCATTCGTTTTGGACGAAGTCATTACAGCTCCCTCAAGAGTTTCGCATGCAAAAATCTCAGTCATACGGCGTAAGGACAGAAACGCGCTACTCAGGCAGAGGAATCGAGATCACGACCGCGCCCATGACGTCACCCGCCTTAAAGTCTCTCTTTGGACTGTTGGGGTGGGCGTTATGACACCCGATGCAAGCCTGCGAGACAGCCCTGTCGGCATAGATGGCACGGAAATACCGGTCTCCGCCGCGTGTCATCGTTCCTGTGTAGGCACGTTCCTGCTGCGCCAACACATCATTGAGCCCCTCCTTCTCGAAAAGGTCTGCCGGGCCGTTACGCTTGTTGATCGGCCACAGGCTGATCAGCCTGTAGTCACTCTGCGTACCGGTTTTTGTCCCTAAGTCGGCCGACTCCCTCAGAAACTGGGCGGGCAGCGGAAGGGTGTTAGCCACACGCCAATGCTCCGTGGCAGTCATGACTCCCTTGGCCTGCAATCTCTCAACAACTTGAATCGTATAGAAGGTCCTGTTGGCTTCAATCACGGAATGCAAGTAGTCGGCTACTTTGGCTACAGGAATGCCGCTCTGATCAACCGGTTCCTTTGCATTCGTGGGAATCCACCAATATGCAATCAGCACGCATAGAGCCATCAGAATGCCGATAGCGACGAAGGCGCGTGTGCTTCTCATATTGCCCTCCTTTTCCTGAGGCTATGCTTCTCAATCAGCTCTGATCCCGACTTCATCCAGATGCTTCAACAGATCGGCCGGATCCTCGTAGACGCGATACGCGCCTGCACGAATCAATTCATCTTCTCCATAGCCGCCTGAAAGCAAACCAACGCCGAGGGCTCTCGCGCGTCGAGCCGCTAATAGATCCCAGACGCTGTCCCCAACGACAATGCAATCTTGAATAGCCATGCCCAGTCGATCTGCCGCCGCCAGGAATAGATCGGGATCAGGCTTGGCATGCGCCACCTGATCGCGGGTGACAATCGGAACCTTGGAGCTTACGTCGAGAATCTTCAGCGTGTGTTTCACGGTCTCCATGTGACCGCTTGTGGCTATGGCATGCGGAACTTTCATCTGCCCTAACCGCGTGAGTAATTTCCGCGCGCCCGGCAAAGGCCGGACTCGCTGAGCAAGGCGCTTATAGGCATTTTTGTGGTAGCCCTGAATGCGTTGAGCCTCTGCCGGGTTCACCTGGCGGCCACTTTCTCTCATCAGCGCCTGCACAAATAGACCGCCACTCATCCCGATTTGCCTGTGAATGCGCCAGACGGCGAGCTCAATTCCAGCCTGCTCGAAGGATTCCCGCCAGGCCAACACATGCTCGTAAACATTATCGACAAGCGTGCCGTCCAGATCGAAGAGGAGCGCCGTCGGGGGGACAACCATTCGTACTTTTTCTCGTGATTTGGTCATCAAAACTCCCGCGAGGTGTCAGCCAACATTAGCACAACTCCGGCTGCCTTGGAGGTAGAGCAAACAATGCCGACATCACGAAGGCTTCCGAATCGGCGTCATACTGAGAAAGAGAATTGCGGCGAGTCCGGCGAGTGCTGATCCAAACCAAAAGGGAGCGGCGGGGCTGAGATAGTCCCACAGAAAGCCGGCGAACAGGCTCGCTGGCAGTAGAGCGATCCCGATGACCATATGGTACAGCCCAAAACCAGTGGCCCTTCGGTGTTCCGGCACCAATGTCGCGATATACGCGCGTTGCGCGCCATCGCTCAAGCCCATGTACGCGCCGTACAGCGCAAAGAGGCTGCCGATCGCCCAGGAACTCTCGGCAAGAGCCAGTCCGGCATAGACAAGCGCAAAAAGCACAAAGCCGACGAGGACCATGACCTCCCGGCCGACACGATCCGCAATCATGCCTGCTGGGACCGACAATGCGACATAGGTGGCATTGAAGATCAAATAGACCGCCGAGATCCAAAAGGATGTCATGCCGGCATGCTGAGCTTTGAGAATCAAAAATGCGTTACTGGAATTGCCCAACGAAAAGAGTCCGATGATAAAAAGAAAACGAAGAAACCCGCTATTAAAGCCTTTACGCGACCAAGAAAAGGATGGCCATGATGGCGGGCGCGGCCGATCCGGGCTGATGAACACGAAGATTAAGAGGACGGCAATGAGGCCAGGCAAAATCGACAACCAGAATACCAATCGATATTCGGCCGGCCAGAAGGCAAGAAGCAGAAGGGCCACGGACGGACCCACCACTGCTCCAGCAGTATCCATGGCTCGGTGAAATCCAAATGCCAGGCCGAGACGATCTGGCGGTGTCGAGGCGGCGATGATCGCATCCCGCGGCGACGTGCGGATTCCCTTCCCGGTGCGATCGATGAATCGCGCTGCCAGAACGGTTCCCCATCCGGTCGCCAGCGCAAGCGCAGGCCTTGAAACCGTCGAAAGCGCGTATCCGATGCCCATCAATAATTTGTTTTTTCCGAATCTATCAGCCACCGCCCCGGAGAACAGCTTCAGAAGACTCGCGGTCGACTCGGCAATCCCCTCAATCACTCCTACCATTGATACACTCGCGTGCAGTGTAGACGTAAGGAACAGAGGGACGAGCGGATACACCATTTCCGAGCCGACGTCCATAAAGAAGCTGACCCAGCCCACAATCCACACGTTGCGCGGAATGTTCAGTGATTTCATAGCTTCTTATTCGAATGTGCTTAGGTCGGAAGGCGCAACTACGCATCGCCTCGACACCTAGTCCAATATCAGCTTGCAGCCGTTAGGATACTCCAGGATCTTCAGAAACACACCGACGGTACGTGACTTGACGCGTATCTCTACTGGTTCAAGAGATGCTAACTAGATACAAATCCTAACAAATACACCCTGGGCGTTCCGGCCTTAAGCGCAGCATAATCAAACACATTCCTCGTTTGTGACTGCCAAAGAGCATCCTGTCCGCACTGGCACGCGCGATGCTTATCTTCATGAGATAGCAACATCCCGCGGATGAAGCGAGCGTGCATAAGTAAGCACGAAGGCCATTTCAGAAAGGAGAAGGAAATATGGATACGTCAAAAGCACAGTCACGATGGTTTATTCCCGTGCTCTTTGCGCTGACCTTGGGTGTCTTCCCAATGGTTGCGAGCGCACAACTGGAAGATCAGGGGGCATGGATCGACAACATCACTCAGACCGTCGCAGCCACCGACGTCACCGAGGGTAGCCTCCAGCCGTACCTGGGGCAGCTGCAGATCGTCCGAGCGGCATTTCGCTTCGGAGACGACCATTCAGTTGCCACAGCCATGAACCGCTTCATGGATATGTTAGAGCTGCAAGAAGATGGCATCACCGCTGAGACAGCGAATTGGCTCCTCGACTACTGCTACAGGACCATTCCAGCCAAGTATCATGACGCCTCCCGACACCAACAATACCGTGACCACATGGACCGGGTGAACGGCGAAAATGGGTTTGGAGCAGAAGGTGGATGAGCGGTCATCGATTCAGGTATCGAATGGCAGTCCATAAGATTGGGGTCAGAGTCACGGCATGGCCGCTGGCAAGCGGCTATCCGGCTCTGGCCCCAGTTGTCACACTTGCCGAGTCGGCTTTAACACATCCCCGCGAATAGTGGGGCATCAATTCCCACTGCATGACGGACACGATTGTGCTATACCATCCGACTGTATTTGTGCACCTTCAGACACCGTGGGTGATCGATGAGTCAAGATTTTACCCGGCGTCAGTTCCTCGCGATGGCAGGCCTGGCCGCCTCAGCCACGATCCTAGGGCAGCCTATCTTTGATCTCGGCACGGCATTCGCCGCGACGGCGTTTGTGCGGCGCAATGTCGGCGCAATGAGCGACAACCACTCGGTGATCCTCGGATACCGAAAGGCTATCAAGGCGATGCGGGCCCTAGCACCGAGCGATCCGCGAAGCTGGACGTATCAAGCCGCGATCCACGGGACCTTCGCCAGCCCGCCGATGACGGCATGGAATACCTGCCAACACGGTAACTATTTCTTCTGGTCATGGCACCGGATGTATCTGTATTGGTTCGAGCGGAT
>JBBRRL010000102.1:0-7306 GCA_038200775.1 Nitrospirales bacterium | reverse complement strand
GCCCGTCGGCACAGGAGAGCACCTCCGTAAGTTGATTAGATCCCTGGCGGGCAAGGATGCCGCCTTTGACATTGTCTCCAATCCAGAATTTTTGAGGGAAGGTTCCGCGATCGAAGATTTCATGCGACCAAACAGGGTGGTTATAGGCGCACAGAGTCCGCACGCCATTGCAGTCATGCGTGATCTATACCGTCCGCTCTACTTAACCGAGACGCCCTTCGTGTTAACCGACATTGCAACCGCCGAAATGATCAAGTACGCCTCCAATTCATTTCTCGCCACAAAAGTGTCCTTCATCAACGAGGTCGCCAACCTCTGCGAACGGGTCGGCGCCGACGTGCAGGTCGTCGCAAAGGGCATGGGGCTCGACCATCGTATTGGTCCCAAGTTTCTTCACCCCGGACCAGGCTTCGGCGGCTCGTGCTTTCCTAAAGATGTGGCAGCGTTGGTTCGGACCGGTCAGCAATCAGATTGCCGCATCGAGATTGCCGAGGCCACAGTTCGCGCGAACGCCAATCAACGCGCACGAATGGTCGAGAAGATCCTTCAGGCGGCAGGCGGGCAGGTGCGAGGAAAGGTGATCGGCGTGTTGGGACTCTCATTTAAGCCGAACACCAATGATTTGCGGGACGCGCCGTCACTCGAGATTATCAGCCGTTTGGTACAAGAAGGGGCGTCGATCCAGGCCTACGATCCAGCCGCCATGGAAGAGGCAAATAAATTATTGCCGGGGACGCGCCTGTGCGAAAGCGCCTATGAAACGGCGCAGGGAGCGGATGTCCTCGTGTTGATGACCGAGTGGAACCAATTTCGCAACTTAGACTTAGATCAGATCAAGAAGGCGCTTAAGACACCGGTATTTGTTGACCTACGCAATGTATATGAACCCGAGCGGATGGCTTCCCTTGGTTTCCAATACACGTCGGTTGGTCGCAAGAGCGGGGCGGCCGCACAAGTCTGAGCTACAGTACCTCGGTCTTCGGCTTCGGTTTGTACCCCATGCGGTCCAGCAGCTTGCGGATTTTCGTCTGCATGATGTCGTCGGCGCCGGTCATCACCTCGGTGAGCGGTTCCACTGCGGGCTTGCCGATTTTGCGGATAATCTCCGACGCCGACTGCCGTAAGTCGTCATCCTCATGTGTGAGTAAGCTCGCCACGGAAATGACACTCGGGGCGCCGATTTTAATCAGGGCGTCATAGGCCCGCTGCCGGATATCATTGACCTCGTCGGTCAAGGCCTCGATCAAAGGCCCTACGGCTCTCGCGTCTCCAAGGGCTCCAAGCACCTCTACCGCATACTTTCGCGTAAGCCAATGTGGCTCCCTCAGGGACGCCAGCATCTCATCCGCCCGGCTTTTATCGGCATCCCGCGCTCGAACTGTAAAGCCCTTGACGATCCGCCGCTTGGTCGGCGCGCCATGCAGGGTGCCTCCGGGTTCTTCCTCAACAACTCGGACTGTCACTCCATCCCCGACCTTGAGCGCCTTCAGCTCTTCAAGGAGTTCCTCTCCCACTTCTAAGACAACGGTTTTCCCTTCGTAGGCAAGAAGCTCGATTTCCATGGTCCGATGTTCGATATCGATTTTCACGACGTTTTCCGAGATAAGATTGAACCCATCCTTCTTGATGCCCGGGCCGCCCTTCCCGATCTGAATCAATTTCGGTGCTTCGTCTGCCATTCTCGCTCCTTTATCTATGCGCTGGGCGGGGTCCATCCAAGGCTCGAGAGCGCTCCCTCGACCGTTTCACGAACCATATCATTCTCATCTTCCAACAAGGGCACGAGCGCGTCCACGACCCGGCGGTCCCCCAATCGCGCGAGCGACTCCGCCGCGTTCCGTCGGACGAGCCAATCCTCGTCAAGAAGAGCCTGTGTCAGGCCCTGCACGGCGCGGCGGTCTGCGATTAGGCCTAACGCTTCGGCCGCGTGGCGTTTAACGATCCAGTTGCCCTCCACCAATCCGGTCAACAGGCCTTCAACGGCACGGGGATCCGGAATCTTCTTCAAGGCCCGTGCCGCTTCTTCCCGGACGGTCTGATCCATCAATGCCTCCATTAAGCCTTCAACGGCACGGGGATCACCGATTTTCTCCAGAGCTTCGACGGCCGCCAGCCGGACCGCACCGTCGCGATCTTTGAGCGCGGCAATGAGAGGCCCGATCGCGCTTTCGTCCTTGAGACGGCCAAGCGCGATCGCCGCCTGTTCTCGGACTGCCCATTCGTCATCATGCAAGGCTGTCAGGAGCGGCTCGACCGCAGTTTTGCCGATCTGCACCAACGCCTGCCTACCCGCCTCCCGGATCACCCGGTCATCATCAGCAAAAAGTCCGATCAGTTGGTCAATCACCGTGGAGCCCATCTGCCCTAGGCTCGCCACGGCGTGATCGCGGAGCGCCTCATTGTCGTCGCGCAAGGCTGCAAGGAGTTGTTCTATTCGTCGATCGCTGTCACTCATCTTTTGGCGTCGCTCCGGTGGCCTGCTTGGGCATGGGCACTTCCTCATCCCAAGGATCCTCTTCTTTCTGCGTCTCTCCGCCGATCTTCTCCAACTTATCGAGCATCAGTCCCCCAAGATAGCTGACCAACCCATCGCGGTCGGATTTCATCGTCTGGATCAGCTTGACGTGGGGCAGCAGGACCGTAATATCTTTAATCTTCGACATGGCTTCGGTGGCGGCAAGGCGCGTCGTGCGATCTTCCACGGCTTCCACGAGGACATTGATCGAGCGGGCATCCCCGAATTCGCCCAATGCTTTGATGCAGCTTTCACGCACGCCGCGATCCCGGTCCGTCTTGGCCTTCTGCAACAGCAGTTCGACTGCGCGCTGATCCCCGATGATCCCCAGAGCTTGAGCCGCAGCTTCGCGCACGACCCACAGGTCGTCATTCAGGGCTTCTAGCAAGTCGGTCACTGCCGGACGGCCGAGAGTGATCAAATCCATCGACACACCGATCCGCGCTTCTTCCGATGCCACGCTATCTTCGATATCCCGTAACCGGTCCAGAATCTCGGCGATCCGATCACGAAGATCCGAAATACGCTTAAGCGAGCGCGCGGCAATGTCGAGAAGATCCGGATAGGCCATCGCCCCGATCCAGGCATCCACGCTTCGTGGGTCGGCCAATTGCTCAAGGGCTTCCGCCGCCATCCGCCGCGCCGTCGCGTCGGGGCTTGTCATCATCATCACGAGCGGCTGCATCGCAGCCGGGTCCTTGAGTCGCCCCAGGACTTCGGCCGCAATGTCCCGCGTCGCCGGATCCTCCAAGAGCTGGACCATCGCGGCTAAGGCGGGCGCGTCGGCAACATGCCCAATGGCTTCGGCGGCGGCTTCGCGTACACTGGGGTCGGCGTCTTTCAGAAGGGGGACGATTGAGACGCCGGCGGCGCGGTCTTTAATGCGTCCCAGCATCCTGGCGGCCTCGGCCCGCGTTGCGGAACTTTCAGCCGACAGCCCTTCTGAAATCAGGTGGCTCACGGCCTCGGGCCCGCGTTTGAGCAGCTCGGCCGTAGCGTTCATCCGCTTCCAGTCCTCTTCATGGGTGAGATCTCTAACGAGATCTTCTGTGCGATCCTTTTTGGCCATGTAATGCTACCGCGCCACGTCCCCGGTGGCGTTATGCGGGGTTTCCTCAAGCGATCCCTCTTCCGGCGACCTCCACCCTAACTGCACCAAAATGTCCAGCACCGAGGCGCGCAGCGCGGTTTGCGCTCCAAGGCGGTTCGTGGCATAGGACATGATGTTTTGGTTGTGCTCCTCGACGAATGACGCTGCCGGGTCGTTATAAAAATCCACCAGTTGATCGATAACCTGCGGACCAAGCTCGACCAAAGCCCCCGAAGCCTTTTCACGTAAGCGAGTGTCTTTGAGTGCATCCAGAAGCGCAGGGACACTACGGATGTCGTTGAAGTGCCCGAGGGCCTTGGCCGCTTCTTCGCGAATGAACCATTCCTCGCTGACAATACAGCCCGGCGTTGGAGTACCTTTTTGATAGATGCCGATTCCCTGCAGGATCTCGATCAAGGGCTCGACAGCTCTTGTGTCCCCAATCATACCCAAGGCCATGATTGCTCTCACCTTGACCTGCCCGTCCTTGAGTGACTCGATGAGGGCTGGGACTGCGCTCTGATCACCGATCATGCCGAGCGCGATCGCAACGTCCTCACGGACCGCGCGGTCCTTGTCTTGGAGACAACTGATGAGGATGGGCACGGGACGCGAATCGCGAAGCCAGGACCGACCTGTCGGATAATCGCTCGTGATCCCTCCGAGGGCTTGGACCGAATGCAAGCGCACTTGGAAATTTTCGTCTTTGAGACCAGCCATCAACGGCTCCACGGTTGCATCGCCGATTTGAGTCAAGGCAATCGTGGCGCTTACCCGCACCAGCTTCGAACCATCCTTAAAGAGCGCGATCAATCCCTTGATGGCTCTTGGATCGCCAAGCCGGCCCAATGCTTCAGCGGCGACAGTCCGGACCGCGCCATCACGGTCACGCAAGGCGGCAATCAACCCCTCGACGGCGCTCTGGTCACCGATACGGCCAAGCGCCCGCGCCGCACATTCTCGCACTCGCCATCGCTCGTCGCGAAGACCCGCGATAAGGCGTGGGACCGCCGGGGCCCCTATACGGACAAAGTCTTCTACAGCGCCATCCCGACATTCTTTGATTGGATCTCCAAGGAGCGGCACCAAAGCTTCGAGTACCGACGGACCGCTGATTTTCCCCAAGGCATGCGCGGCATGCATCCGAACGGACCAATACTCATCCGCAAGGGCTTCGATGAGACCTTGGGTGGCTTTGGGATCAGGCTGGGCAGCGAGGGCTTGGGCGGCCTCCTCCCGGGTCGCATCGTCGGGATCCGCCAAGGCTTCCAATAAGTCAGCGAGAGACTGTGCCATTAGATACCTACTTTCATGTTAGGTCGTGGGCGCCACCCCACGGTCGTCAGAACGGCTCGGGCGTGATAGAGAATGTTAGAATCCGTTTCAGTCTTCATCCTCGTCAGTAGGGGGTTTGCCACGCGCAATCCGAAACGACCCAACGCGGCGGCGGCTGCGGAGCGAAGGCGCGTATCTTTCAGAGCGTCGATCATCGGCTCGATCGCCCGTTCGTCGCCAATGTCCGCCAATGCCCCGATCGCATGTTCCTGCACTTCCATCTCCTCAAAAAAAAGTTCGCCGCCCTCGTCCCCACAATTCGCCGTTCTTCTGGCATTCGCGGGCCGCCCCTTGCCGGTCACGATCTCGATCAGCGTCGGCACGGCGCTATTGTCTTTGACCTTCCCCAATGCCTCGACCGCAAAAGGCCTGACGTCAAGGTCCTTGAGTGCCGCGGTCAGCGCCTTCAGTGCGCCAGAATGACCGATTCCCCCCAGAGCCTTCGCCGCGTCCTGCCGGACCGCCGCGTCACGATCGTTCAGCATCAAACGGCACAGCGGTTCGATCGCTTCTTCGCCGCCCATCTTCCCCAACGCCTCACAGGCATGGAGCCGAAGCATCCACTGATCATGATCCAGCGCGGCCAATAAGCAATCCAAGGCGGCCCGCCCCAACTGGGCCAATGCGTCCGTCGTATCGACCCGAACCGCCTTCACGGGATCCATCAGCAATGGAATCAAGGGTCGCACCGCCCGCTCATCCGCTATTCTCCCCAATGCCTTGGCGGCGTGCATACGCAAGACCCAATTCGCGCTCGTTAGGCATTTGATCATCGGTTCGACGGTGGAGGCCTGCGCGAAATCCTTTAGGATCGAGATGGCGGCCTCTTGCACGTTTGCATTGGGATCTTCCAACGCCACCGTCAAGGCGGGCAGACCAGCTACGCCGATTTTTCGCAGTGCCGTGGTCGCAGCCTCACGTACGGCGCGGTCCTCATCATGAAGGACTTCGATCAGCGGATGGACCGCCCGAGGGTCGGCAAAGTCCCCCAGCAGGGCTGCAGCCTCTTCCCGTAGGGCCCAGTCCTCATCCTGGAGAGCCGCGATTTCTTCAAGCACTCGATCGCTCATGAGAAACGCCTCGATCGCCGGGTGGGGTGCAGGACGACGACCGGTCACGTTAGCATACCGTTTTGCAGAGGGTCAACGCCGGCCGAAAGGCTATTTAGCGGCATTCCACGGGCATTTCACCCACCCGGCCCCGGCGCTGCCAAGACAGCGCCTTGTCCCATGGCACCCGCCCCACCAAGCAAAGCTTGTTCGACCCGAAGGCTTGATGAATTATTTAAAGCCGCCCGGGTAGTTCTCTGATGTTTAGTTTGCCTTATCATTTCCCCCACTTGTCGGCGCTGCCAAGACAGCGCCTTGTCCCATGCATAGGGGCCGGTTTCGCAGGCGAAGGGAGCGAGAGAAATGGCGGCAGAACCCGCGACAATGATGCCCCCTCACCTTGTCTCCCCCGGGGGAGAGGAAAAAGCTATGGGTGGGCTTCGCGCCAGTTCTTCCCTGTCCCGATATCGACTTTCAGCGGAGCCGCGAGCTCGATCACCCCTTCCATCTCTTCGGTGACCATTTGGCGCGCCACGTCCAGTTCGGCATCCGGTACTTCCAGAATCAGCTCGTCATGAACCTGAAGAAGTATTTTAGCGCTCCGCCCCTCCGCGGCGATCCGACGGCGCAAGGCGAGCATCGCGAGTTTAATGATATCGGCTGCCGCTCCCTGTATCGGAGAATTCATTGCGACACGCTCTCCAAAGCTGCGTTGGGTGGGGTCCGCGCTCCGCAACTCTGGAATTGGCCTTCGGCGTCCAAACAGGGTTGTGCTATAGCCGTTCGCTTTGGCTTCCACTACGGTGCGATCGATGTAGGCCTTGACGCCTGTAAATCGGGCAAAATAGGCCTCGATGTACCTCTTGGCCTCTTGGGTGGAGATTCCCAGCTGCGATGAGAGCCCGAACGGGCTGATTCCATAGATGATGCCGAAGTTCACGGTCTTAGCCACGCGGCGCATGTCTTTGGTGATCTGACTCGACGGGAGGCCAAAGATCTCCATCGCGGTGGTCGCATGGATGTCGTCGCCTCGAGCGTATGCCCCGACCAGGACGGGGTCCTGTGACAGATGGGTCAAAATGCGCAGCTCGATCTGATTGTAATCAGCCGAGAGCAGCGCCCAACCGGGATCGGCCACAAACGCCGCCCGAATCCGCCCCCCCCATTCGCCCTTGATCGGAATGTTCTGTAGATTCGGGTCCGATGACGAGATCCGACCGGTGGCTGTGACTGTCTGATGAAGCGAGGTGTGCAGCCGTCCGGTTGCGGGATTCACCAGACGGGGGAGAGCGTCCACATAGGTGGACTTTAGTTTGC
>JBBRRL010000101.1:0-7310 GCA_038200775.1 Nitrospirales bacterium | reverse complement strand
GCATGCGTGTGAATGATGAGGGCGGCGGTAAGGTCGAGCTCCCGGAGAGTGGCAAGAATGCCCTCGTGGTCTCCGCCCGGATCAACCACAATCGCCTTCTTGGAGACGGGGTCCCCTAGAATTGAGCAATTGCAGTCCAGCGGGGGCACAGGGAATGAGCGAAAGATCATGACGTTTCTCCTTGGGGCTCTTCCCAGGCCCTGCTCGCCAAATCCCAAGTCCCCTTTGCCACGATGATCGGCGCCTTGAACAAAATTGCGAGAGCGATGGCGTCGGAGGAACGGCTATCGAAAATAAAATCCCTGCCACCCATCGTAATGGCGAGGTCTGCGTAGTAGGTCTTATCCTTCAGGGTGATGACTGCGCTGGTTACCTTCGCATCGAGTTCCAGCAGAATCAGGCGCATCAGATCATGCGAGAGGGGCCGCTGCGTCGGGGTCCGTGACAGAACACTGTGGATAGATGCTGCCACCGTAGGGTCGACGTGGATCGCCATCGCACGCTTGTCGACAATCAAAAGAACCACAAGATTTTGCTCAGCGAAAGCAACCTTAACCTCCTTCACGGTAACACCGGCGTCGTCTGCTGTAGCCACAGCCGCACACGCAGAGATTAAAATCAGGCAAGGGGCAATCCAGCGTGCCGGCACACCTACGGCGCGGACCCACTTCATCGTCGCCTCCACTACATGGTAGGGTTTTTTCGAGACTACGCCCATATCCGCTTTCTCGTCAACGGCCTGGGTGGCCCTGGACTAGTAGGGCGTTCCTGGGAGCTGCAGGGGCATAAAAAGGGGATAGGCAACTTTTTCGAAACGAAGAAGTCTTGGGCTGCGGCATGAATATAAAAAAGCAGCCTGGCCCTTTTTTGACGCGCCGGCGCAGAGGATTTTTGCGGCAAAAGGCTGTATCTATCGACGCGCTGAGTTACAATAGAGATGCCATGGGAATAGAGACAACCAACCTGGTCACAAAGGGGTCATTCCTGGTCGCGAGCCCGCATCTGCGCGATCCTAATTTTCGTCAAACCGTGGTCTTAATTTGCGAGCATGGGTCGGGAGGATCACTCGGTCTCGTTGTCAACCGCCGCACCGAGCATCACATCATGGATGTCTTGCCTCAGACTACAGGTCTTCACGAGAGAGCCGGGCTGGTTTATAGCGGCGGGCCTGTGCAGAAGGACAATCTGCTCATTCTGCATCGGATCACCAAGGCAGTGCCGGAGTCACAGCTGATCTTCGATGGCGTCTGTTTGGGAGGAGACCTGGCAGTCCTGGAAGAGGTATCGGGGGATGGAGAGCCGACTGATCTGGTCCGGGTCTACATGGGCTATGCCGGCTGGGGGGCTGGACAGCTTCAATTTGAGTTGTCCGGGGGATCGTGGATTGTTCTCCCTGCCGATCTTAAACTCGTATTTGCGCGCGATCCCCATCAGATGTGGTCGAATGTCATGCGCTCATTGGAAGGAAACTTCAGCTTGTATGCCACGATGCCTCCCGACCCGGCAATGAACTGACGGAGAAGGCTTTCGTCCTGCTTCCTCAGCCGCCATTTTGCTCCTGCGTGCTTTTGACATCCTGAGCGTAGCGACGGATCTGGTTTAGCGAGATGGTTCGCTCTGTCTCAGCATGACAACGTGAGGCGCCGATTTTCCCTTCAGACCGACAAGGCCAGTGAGGGCGCGGATGTTAAGTGTATTTAGGGCTTCACGGGGTGCATATCCAGGACGAGTGAAGTCCCGTCACGGCTACGTCCAAGCCAGATCTCGTCCGAGGGCGGCGGATCCGTGCGGTCATAGCGAAATCCGAGTTGCTCCAGCGCATACCAATACGTCTGGTAATCGCGGTCCTCGAGGATTTGAACCGTGATGTCGATATCATGGCGAGATTGTTTCTTCGTCGTGAGTGATCCGACGATCTCCGCTTTCAGGCCGGCCTTCATCAGTGCGTCCGCAATCCATTCGGCATCCGGCCGCGTCATGCGTTCGATTCCCTACCACTCCAGTCCATAGTGCTCCTGAAACACTGTCCAAGCGCAACGCCGCCACCCAATCGGGAATGTCATTAAAACGCAAATCGGCGCACCAGGTTCTTCAGCACCACTTTACTAATGAAGCGATGAATGAAGCTAGCGGAAAGGAATTTGTCCGGATGGAGCGCTCAAGGGGGCATGTGCAAGTGGTCGCGTGCTCCGCACGTGCGCGTGTAATAATCGCCCATGATTTGGCTTGCTGGCATGAAATGAATCTCACATAATGAAGGGCCGGAGTGCTCAACAGCCGATGCGATTGACCGGACATATGATCGGCGTCATGAAGGAATACATGGAGGATCTGGTTGAGCAGGCGCGTCAAGAGGAGCAGCATGACGCCTTTGGGTACAAAGCGGCGCCGTATTGTCCTCATCATGCGATCTCTGATTTGCTGGCGGCATTGGATGACCGCATGGAATCTGAAGGTTTGCAAGTAGGACTTCCAGAAGGTCTGTTGCACCACATGTGGACGATATGCAATGACGCGCAAGGCCACATCAAGGAAACCGTCTGGCTGGAATCGAGTCTGGAGATCGCGCCGCCGAAGTCCAGGACGCGCGAACTGACATATCGAGCATTGCTTGACTACATCCAAAAACGTTCAGAGGAGTAAAATAAATCACCGTGGAAACGCTTCGTGATGGGCGGCTGCCTCGCTCAGTAATCCCGAAACGCTACGATATTCTTCTCTCGGTTGATCTGGCGCGGGCGGAATTTTCAGGGGTTGTGACGATAGGCCTGGAGATTCACGAGGTGACGCGGCGAATTATTCTCCATGCCGTTGATCTCGAGATAGCATCCGCTATGTTCGACGACGGTGCGCTTGGACGCTACGCGGAGATCGCTTTCAATCCCGACTCGGAAACCGCCGTCTTCATCTTCGCCCAGGACCTCCCGACGGGTCCTTCCAATCTGACAATGGCTTTCAACGGGCGTCTCAATCAGCAGATGAAGGGCCTCTATGAAGCACGAGCCGATGGTGAGCGGTACGCGTTTACACAATTCGAAGCCACTGACGCTCGGCGCGCCTTTCCTTGCTTCGATGAACCCGGATTCAAAGCGGTATTTCGCATCACCGCCGAGTTCCCCGACCACCTCATCGCGCTTTCCAATATGGAGGTTGAATCTGAGAAGCGCAACCTAGCCGGCGGCCGCAAACAGGTTAGGTTTAGAGAGACGCCCAAGATGTCGACGTATCTTGTCGCTTTGGGCATCGGCCGGCTGGTGGCCAAGGAGGTCGGTATTCAGGGCACCCTGGTAGCCGTTTACAGCCGACCTGAGCTCGGGAATCTGATGGGGTTTGGCAAAGAAGTGATGCAGGCGTGTCTTCCAATGCTGAATGACTATTTCGATCTGAAATATCCCCTTCCAAAGCTTGACCTGGTCGGGCTTCCGGATTTTGCGATGGGCGCCATGGAGAACTGGGGCGCGATATTCTTTCGTGAAAATCGACTGCTCGTGGATGTTGACAAGGCTTCTGCCAATACGCTTCGGGGCGTCGCCAATGTCATCACTCATGAGGTGGTCCACCAGTGGTTTGGCAATCTCGTGACGATGTGGTGGTGGGATGATCTTTGGCTGAACGAATCCTTTGCGACCTGGCTGGCCTGCAAGATCGTGGATGACTGGCGCCCCGAGTGGCAGTCCTGGGTCGAGTTCGCGCGGGATAAGCAAATTCCGCTGGGCGTGGATGCCTTGGAGTCGACGCGCCCCATCAGTTCGAAGGTCCGTACGGCGGCCGAAGCGGAAGAGATGTTCGACGCGTTGACCTACGAGAAGGGAGCGTCAGTCCTGCGCATGTTGGAGCAATTCCTTGGAGAAGGTGTCTTCCGGCAAGGAATCCGTGACTATATCGCTTCGCATCAGTATGACAATGCGTCTGCGGGAGAACTCTGGGAAGCGCTCGAAAAGGCGTCGGGCCAGCCTGTTCCCACCATTGCGAATGACTGGTTCACAAAGCCGGGTTTCCCCATGGTCCTGGTGAAGGCAATAAGCGGGGACTTCCGTCAATTGCGCCTTGAGCAGCAGCGTTTCCGGGCTGCCCCCGGTCCACCGGAGAAGGACAGCGGCATCTGGGCGATTCCCCTGAGCCTGGCCTATGAGGATCAGGAAGGAGTTCATCGTCATCGGATCTTGATGACCGGCCGTCAAATCGACGTGGCGCTGCCTGCAAAATCCGCCGTCAAGTGGGTGTATGGCAATGCGGGAGAGCAGGGATACTATCGAACTAGCTGTGACGATGCTCTCTCCAAGTCCGTATCGCGGTCGCTTGCGAACTTAACGTCCGAAGAGCGCTTCGGATTTTTAGATAACACGTGGGCGCTCTCCTATAAAGGCGAAGCCCCCATCGGCGGATTTATGGATCTCGTGCGCTCGTTTGAGCCACATGACACACGCGTACTGGTTGAAGCATTGGCAGGATATCTTGAGACGCTCAATGACCGCGTGGTGCCCGAGCCGGATCGCCAGAGACTGGCAAGATTCGTGTCAGAACGCTTCGATCGGCTGGTTGCAACGCTTGGCTGGACGGCGCAGCCCGCGGAGGGTGACGAGCCGAAGCTGACCCGCGCGGCAGTGCTGTGGATCATCGGCAATATCGCGCGGCCTCCGTCGCTGCTCAAGCAGGTCACCGAATGGCTCGACAGCTATTGGGAGAATTCCGCTTCGCTTGATCCTACGTTGGTGTCTCCCGTGATACGCCTCGGCGCCCGCATCGGGGATCACAGCCTCTTTGAGCGCTATCTTCAGCAGTATCTCAGTGCCGTGACGCCGGAGGAGCGCGATCGATACGTGGTCGCCTTTGGGGATTTTTCACGCCCCGAGCTTACCGCCGAGATTCTTGGACTGATCCTCAGCGAGCAGATTCGAGGGCAGGACGTCTGGAAGCCCATGCGAGTCATGTTGGCAAACCCCGCGACGCAAACCGAGACGTGGATTTTCATTAAAAAGAATTGGGCGGCGCTGAGGAAGAAGGGCGGAAGCGTGGGGGCGCAACGGATCATCGGCGGTACCAAGTATTTGTGGCGCGAGGAGTGGCTCGAGGATGTAGGGGTGTTCTTTAGAAACCCGGAGAACCACGTACCCTCTGCCGACCGGGTCCTGACTCAGACCCTAGAGGTGATACGGCTAGGGCTGGCGTTTCGTCGACTACAGCAGGACTCGTTATCTGCGTGGCTGAGGACGAACTATGCGTGACTGGGACACGTTCCGGCAGCGGCTGCTGGGGTTTGCTTATTTCGTCGTCTGGCTCCCGCTGGCTTCTGGCTGCGCGGCCAACCCGCTCCCTCCTTCCGAGCCCACCGTGGTCTTGCTGCAGGGGGCGTATAAAGAGATGCGGACGATGGTGGATTCCGGTCAGATGCCTCCCATAGAGGCACGCGATCGTTTTTACCAGAAACTCGTAGAGGTCGATCCGCCGCTACCTGCTTTGGACCAGTTGCTGGACGATCGCCGGCAAGTCAGGGCTGAATTGATGGCCGGAGGAATTAGTCCCGCGGAGGCTGATACGCGTCTGAAACAGCGGGAGTCGGAACTCCTGAATCGATGGGAGGAAATGGCGGCGCAGTATGCCATCGAGCAGCGCCGGCTCGAGCGTCAGCAACTTCAGTATGAGCGCGACTACCGGCAGGAACGTCGCATTGAGGAAGGTTCGGGGATCAGAAACCTCCCTCGACCTTAATCGCCATTCGAGCATGAAGGCGATGCTGCTCGCTAGGTCTGGTGATGTAGACACCGCGCCGTTGGCTTTTTCCGAGCTTCCCGCTCCGGAACCGGGTACCGATCAGGTCCGTGTCCGTGTACAAGTCTGCGGGGTCTGCCGCACTGATCTCCATATCATCGAAGGAGAGTTGCCGGCGGCAAAGCGGCCGGTGATCCCCGGCCACGAAGTGGTTGGCTACGTGGACCGTGTTGGACGCAATGTCCGAACTATCAAGGAAGGGGATCGCGTCGGCATCGCTTGGCTACAGCGCGTCTGCGGGCGCTGCGTATTCTGCACGAGCGCACGGGAAAACTTGTGCATCTCAGCTCAGTTTACCGGTTATCACGTGGACGGCGGATATGCCGAGTATGCTGTCGCCCATGAGTCATTCGTGTATCCGATTCCAACGGCCTTTTCCGATGAAGAAGCGGCGCCGCTGCTGTGCGCCGGCATCATTGGCTATCGCGCCTTACGCTTAAGCGGCCTAAAACCCGGCCAGCGCTTGGGCCTGTATGGCTTCGGCGCCTCCGCGCACATTACCATTCAGGTCGCCCGCCACTGGGGATGTTCGGTGTTCGTGTGCTCGCTGCGTGAGGAACATCGGACATTGGCACGCGAGCTCGGCGCCGCATGGGTCGGCGGCGCCGCGGATGCGCCTCCCGAAAAACTGCATGGGTCAATTCTATTCGCTCCGGCCGGCGATCTCGTTCCCCCGGCGCTAAGGGCTCTGGAAAAAGGAGGCACCTTGGCGGTCGCAGGAATCCATCTGACCCCGATTCCGGCTCTCGATTATGATCGCGAGCTGTTCGGCGAACGTGTGCTCCGAAGTGTCACGGCGAATACGAAGCAGGATGGGCTCGACCTGCTCCGCGAGGCGGCGGCGATTCCTGTTCGGGCACATACCCAACGATTCCCGCTGGCTGACGCAAACCGCGCGCTCCAAGCCTTAAAATCCGGCACGATTCGAGGCGCCGCCGTTCTAGCCGTTTCCACGCAGGGCTGATCACGCGCTGCCGGCTGTCTTGTTTTGAGGGTGTCCAGATTATTGCGGGTAGGTGCGCGGCGGCCTCCGACTTCAGAATTTCGGCAGTTCCTGCTTTTCGGCCTTTTTGCGCTGCATGTCTGCTGCCTCTTTGCGGACCTGATCGACCCAGGCATAGGTAGCATTGAGGCCGCTGATATAGAGAGGGTAGTGTGAGATCCTGGCTTCCATGGCATTGGCCAAGATGTCGCCAATTTGAGTGGATGCAACTGTGATGTTTAAGAACACAAAGCTCCGGCATGAGATCAGCTTATACGGCGCCCCTGGCATAGGTATCTTACTTATATTAAATATGTCATCTCCCACCTTCTCGTAAAGTCTCCGTGCATTGGGGTTGGCCTCCCGAGCCGTGAGAGTCGGAGTTTCTGGAGTGACGTTTCCGCCACCACAGTTCATACTAATTTCCCCCCTAACTCTCCGGTTATCAATTCGCCCTTGGTGTCAAAGATCCAAGTGAGCTGTGGAAAAGAGGTCACATCGCTGTACGTTTCAGGTCCGTACTTTTTCCTCAAGCCGGCCATGACGTTTTCGACTGTGG
>JBBRRL010000100.1:0-7358 GCA_038200775.1 Nitrospirales bacterium | reverse complement strand
CACCGGCCAGCAATGTGACGGTTCCGGCGAGAACCCGTGCGCTCTGGCGTATACCTCTGATCTGATTGCGGCCATGGAGCATGTGTACGAGCTCAGAAACCAATACCCTGTTGCCGCCGTGAACATGAGTCTGGGGGGCAGAGTTTACCACTCTACTGCGGAGTGCGATGCGGACAACGGTCCCACCAAGGCGATGATTGATACGCTGCGTTCTGTGGGCATCGCGACTGTGATTGCCGCCGGAAACAACGGCGATGCGAATGGGATTAGCGCTCCGGCATGCGTCTCTAGCGCGATTAGCGTGGGTTCAACCACAAAGGCCAATGCGGTCTCTTCATTTTCAAATTCGGCTTCATTTGTCTCCATGCTCGCGCCTGGAGAGTCCATCCTCTCGTCCGTCCCGGGCGGCGGCTTCGCGTACTTCTCCGGAACCTCAATGGCCACCCCACACGTAGCAGGCGCGTGGGCAGTCCTGAAGCAGAAGAGCCCCCAAGCAAGCGTCAGCGCTGTCCTTGACGCTTTGGTTACGACCGGCGTACCTCTCACTGATCCCAAGAATGGGATTGTCAGGTCCAGAATTGATCTCGCGGGAGCGGCCGCGCTGCTCTCCACCCCGTCCGGTGGGTCAACGCCCAAGCTTACCGTAAACGGCAGCGCCACGCCGATCGTAGTCGCACCCGGCGCCACCGTGACACTGAATTTACAAAACGGCCCAGCGGGATTGTATGACGTGATAGCCCTGACGAACGCCAGCGGGCAGGATGTGGATTGGTGGCGATTCGATGGCACAAAAAATTCTCCAGGCCCTGGGCCCTCACCGACAGCGACATTTGCGGCCAGGATGCCGGTGATGCCAGGCAGCTATATGTTTCGATATGTCCCGAATGGCGGCTCATCTTTCCCATTAGGCCCCCTCGTGACGGTGCAAGGTGCAGTGTTCGCCTCCTTGACGGTGAATGGCAGCGCCACGCCGATCACAGTTGCACCCGGCGCCACTGTGACACTGAATTTACAAAACGGCCCAGCGGGGTGGTATGACGTTGTGGCCCTGATGAACGCTAGCAGGCAGGAGGTAGATTGGTGGCGGTTCGATGGCACAAAGAATTCGCCAGGCCCAGGACCCTCGTCAGCGGCGGCGTTTGCGGCTAGGATGCCGGTCGTGCCGGGAAGCTATATGTTTCGATATGTCCCGAACAGCGGCTTACCTTTCCCTCTCGGCCCGACCGTGACGGTGGACTGAGCGCGTGTAATTCTGCAGGTTCTGGCAATTGGAATGTTGCCCGCACCTGGAAAAATTGCGCCGGAAGCGCGCCTGGGCCAGCCGATACGTGGATAGTGAATAGTGGCCATACGGTCATAGTCAACACCAATCAAACCGTTGGGGCAGGCACTATCGCTACAGGAGGCATACTGAGAGCCAGTGCCGATGTGACGATGAACGCGGCCACGCTGACCCTCGCGGCTGGCTCGACCTTCATGTTTGACGATAATTCGACAGCAACGGTCTTTCGGCTGATCCTCAACACAAGCTCAAAGCTAATGTGTAATGGTAGGCCTGGGAGTCGTGTGACCGTCCAATCGAAGGTGGGCGGCACCAATGGCCGAATCACCTATGGCGGTGGGTATGGTGGCCAGGTGGATTGCACCTATACGGACTTTACGCGGATCGGTGATGCGACCCACAACGCCTTTGAATTTTACCCCAACGGCGACGACATCTTCCGCCTCCAAACCTCCGTGGTTCTAACGGCCTCTGGCCCTATTAACATGGCGTACTTCGCGTATGGCTCGACCACAGTTGTACTTAATGGCGTGTCCACGTCGGTAGGACGTACCGCCTACGACCTGCAATGGTACTTTGGGCTGAGCACGGGGAGGTGGCAGATCGCCAATAGCGTGTTTGACAAGGCAGGCACCATCGGGACTCAGACCAGGCTCACGATCACGAACAATCTCTTTCTCGAGCCACCGATGTTTAGCGGCAACACCTGGTCCTCTTTTGATAACAACTTGGTCCACGGCGGCAGCAATACAAACTTCCTTGGTGATCTCACCAACAATTACTTTCTGCTGACGAACAGTGATAATCCTCATGGCCCCACGTTAAGCAGCAATGTGAGCTTGCAGGTCACAGGCAACGTGTTTGAGTACACCGGTTCGGCAGGTAATGGGGACTGCCTGCTCACCAACACCAGTCCTGCCGAGCCTGCCATCTTTGCCATTAGGCATAACATTCTGCTGCCATCGGATGGCGATCCGACGAATGCGGCGTGCGGCGATATCATCAGCGTCGTCGGCGGCGGCGCAAATCTCACGCTGGTCGTGGAGCACAACACCTTTAATGTGGGACCCCCGGAGAGTGGGGTGAGCATCGGGGAGACCTATCATGGGCACGCAGACATGCTCGCGTCTGTTCAGAACAATCTCGCATTCTCCAATAGCGGATTAGGCTCTATCATAAACGATAATCGCGGGGGCGCGGTCGTACCCAATGACATCACGACCGCCGATTACAACGGACGCAACACGATGAGTACGTCCTCCAATGTGCCTGTTGGAACGATCCGCAACACCGCCGGTGTACATGATGTGATAGCGAATCCGAATTTCGTGGATAGTACCCGTAACCTGGCGACGTGGAGTGCCGCGCTTGGCGGGGCCGGCACGGTACCAGACGCGCTAGTCGAACTAGCCAAGGCCAACGATGCCTCTGGCTACAACAACGCATATACAGTTGCGGCCCTTCTCGTTTATATCAAAGCGGGCTTTGTTCCGATGAATGAGGCGTTTCATGCAGCGAATGATTATATCCTTCCGAGCAAAGGATGGATGGGGGCGATGCCGGGGGGCGAGGCGGAAGGTGTGCCCACAGTAAACGGCAGCAGCACCCCGATCACTGTCGCCACGGGCGCCACTGTGACGGTTGGGGTGCAGAACGGCCCGGGCAATCCGCTGGACTGGGTCGGTCTCTACCAGACAAGCGCTCCTGAGAGCGGCTATTTAAGCTATCGGTACCTCAATGGCAGCATGTCCGCTTCACTGCCGTTTACCCTGCAAGGGACATTAGGCAACTACGAATTTCACTTCTTCTCCAACAATAGCTTTACAAGGATCGCCACAAGCCCGGCCGTGACAGTGCAGTGAATTTCTCGATTTCACGCGCACAACAGCACGTGTGAAGGGTTAGTTTGACATCTGTGCGGGGCTCAGTGAGTTCACACCCATCGGACGGTTCCAGATCGGAATTCATGAATGTGTCTTCCAAGCGGTAGCAGTAATTCCAGGGAAAACAATTAATGTCATACAACTGCGTGAACAAGCAGGACGCACGGCGTCTTCACCACACGCGACTTTGTCGCGCCGTGTGTGGCGCGTTGCGTAGCATACCGCGTCAATAGGGCACACCATGCCGACAAGTGAGCCTACAGCAGCCACTCCCAAATCCATCCGCGAGATAATTGCGCTAGGATATCACGTCAAATCGTTGGAGTATCTTCGGGAAGGGTGGAAAACCTTTAAGCGTTACCCGACCGGATTCCTCGGCTTTGCAATGCTGTTCACTGTGGCGTCACAAGCAGCGTTGACCCTCGGTCGTGTTGTCGGCCAGCTCGTCGGTATTGTCATTCAGGTAATTATGCTGGCTGGTATCGCGATGGTCGTGTGGAAGGAGACACAGAAGGGGCCGACGCGGTTTACAGATTTTTTCCCTGACTGGACCACATTGGGCCATTTAATGGTGTGCACGATCCTGGCGTTGCTGCTTGTCATCACTGGCTTGATGCTTTTCATTGTACCTGGTATTTACTTAATGGTGTGCTATATGTTTGCGAATATGCTGATCGTCGACCGCAAATTCACGCCGTGGCAGGCGCTGGAGGCCAGCCGACGAGTCGTTACCAGAAATTGGTGGGGAGGCGCAGGGTTGACAGGGGTCATGATGGGAATGATGTTCGGGGGTGCTGTCGTCGGCATTCTTGTGCTTGGCCTGCCGCTCTCTGCCGTTCTTAGCTTGTACTACCCGGATGTCAGTTTGAGCGATCTCCCATTTGCTCCAGCCGCAAGTAACGTGGTTGTGAACATGGGACGTATGATAGGAATCGTGAGTGGTGGCATGCTTGGGATGGGACTAGGAGCGGCCTTTGCCGGGTGCATGCTGGGTATTGCCTACGCGGATATTTTCGGCCTCGCCGCTACTCACCATCAGGGCCCGGAGCCAGGCGGATAAAATGAAGACGCTCGCTTCCTAGTTTCTAGGCCTTCTCTCGATTCATCCTCCTAAGGTTGTCTGGGTTTTTCGTTTCTTACGGATTGAACATTCGCATACCTCCTATTGGGTTGGCCTAGAGAGCGCCGAACGGCCGTTGGTTTTAGTATCATTATTGATACATACACATTATGGGGGGGTATACTAGCCAAGTGTGAGGTACAGTGGTAAACTTTCCGCGCTCTGTGAGAGATATTGGGTATGCGCTCGAAGTACACGTGCTTCCGATGGAGAAGGGTCGCTCTTATTACCTCATTTATCACACATCAGAACGACTCTCACCCGGCGTTTGTATTTATTCACCTCTTATGCTTTTCAGTTTCCTGCGATTTACCTACGAATTTAATTGCAACTGAATTACCCACGCGAATATACTCAGTCACGGGTGATCCTCAGGCGTCACGCAAAGGCGGTCATACTGCGGAAGCCGTCAAGTGGGCATTTTCCCTCCCCCCCTTAGCCTTTCCTTTTCAGTTAATTCAAACAAGAACAAGAGGTGCAGCATGTACACCATAAACAGCTCCGACATTTCTTCGGTAGACAAGCCAATAAAGCCAACGTCGGTCGCGCCAAAAGTACGCTACATTGGTATCGAGCGACGATCACATCTGCGTCAACTGCTCAAGATTGACCTCCGTCTCGAGCGATGGGAGGGTGGCGTGCCAGGCCACACCGAGGATATCAGTGCGGCTGGAGTGCGGCTTATCTCAGATGTTTCGCTTGCTCCGGGGACCCCCCTCATGCTGCGTTGTTGCTTTGGAGGAGCCGCTCAGCTTCACGTGGTAGGTCAAGTCGTTTATTGTCAGCCAAACAATATGGCAAGTGGCTACATGGCAGGTATAAAGTTTGCTGCTCTCAAGGACTGGCAAACAACCCTGCTGAACTCTGCAGTCGCCGAGCTTATGGCGAACGTCGAGAGTCTGGGACAATCATTTCTATCTATCCATATCTCCAAGGATAGCCTTGCGCTCGAAGCCGCAGCACACGTGCGGAGCCTCAAGGGAAACGATGATACAAGATCATCGACCAGCACTGAACAGGCTCTCCCGCGACCAAAGAAAAATCGAAGACTCACTCCGGATCCGCCGTGGGTAGTGGAAATGGATCAGCATCTCAAGCCATATAGGCAAGCTATATGGGATTCCCAAATGGTGCAGCAGACGTCCAGCGGTGTCTTGTCTCTTGAACAAGTAAAAGGCTGGAGCATTCAGTTCTATCCTTTCATCGAGCTGTTCCCGCAGTTCATGGCAACGTACCTGGCCAAAGCGACAGACCCGCTATCGCGCGGCTTTTTGATTGACAACTTGCGAGTCGAAAAACGACATGCGGACCAATGGATCGATATGGCCCGGGGCTTCGGCGTCCCCAGGGAAGAGTTGTTTTCGACCCCCATTATTCCCCAAGTCGAAGCGTTGACACACTGGATGTGGTCGATCACCAACAGGGGTAGCTTTGTCGAAGCCGTGGCGGCGACCAATTATGCGATCGAGGGCGTCACTCAGGGGATCGCCACCATCGTGGTCAAAGGATTTATGAAGTATCAGGGGCAGGAAGGAGTCTTCCTGGACAAACGGGCGTATATGTGGATGGAAGCCCATGCCACGTATGATGATCTGCATCCCTATCAGGCTCTGGAGATCATGAAATTGCATGCGCCTACAGTCGAGATACAACAGAAAGTAACCCATGCCGCCCAACGCAGCTTGGAGTATCTTTTCCTCGCATTAGAGGCGTGTTACGCCTATTACGGCTCCCCTGCACCTGAGAGGGAGGGTGAAAGAATCCATATCGTCTAGCTTGTGCTTTAGAAGAGAAGCGAGGTTAAGAACCAGTTTTCCCTGTTATTAACGCGTGGGATATTGAACGTTCGACACTCCACACCTCGCAGTCCTATTGCGCCATCTCTCACTGCTTGTCACAGTTTATGCGTCACGTCTTCGTGAGATTGGCTGCTCCAGCCAGATTGTTTTCTAAGATTCCCCGGATTTCTGCCAATTCAAGAGCGCTCACGTGTCGATGAATGCGTTTGCGATTTCTGGACTGTTGACGGGTATCAGTTCCCTGGCAATGGGGCTGTTTGTTCTCTCAAGGGACCGGACAAACCCGTTGTATCGAATCTGGTTTCTATTTACCGCCTCTGTCGCGTTCTGGGGCTTTGGAGGGATGTGGATAGCCCTGGAACAATATCCGGACACGGCACTTCTAGCTTGGCGAGTTTCTTTCGCGTTCGGCGTGCTGTGGATTCCCATTCTCTTCTATAACTTTGTCACGATCTTTTGCGACATACAGGAGACACGTCTCGTATTTTTAAATTATGCGGTGGGGATTGTACTGTTTCCCGCGATCCTGCTCTCCGATCTGGTATTCGGCAGCGTTCGCTATCTGTTCGCGTCCTTCTATTATGCGTTGCCAGGCTCGATGCTCTTCCATGTATTCGTTGCATGGTGGATTTGGCTGACCATCTATGCGCATTACAGGGTATTTAATGCATACCGCGATGCTTCGGGTCTCAGGCGTAATCAGTTTAAATATGCCTTCATAGCCTTCGCGGTCGGCTACTGTACCGGCGCTCTTTCCTACCTGCCATTCTACCGGGTTGACCTCTATCCCTATGGAAATTTCGGCATCATTCTTTATCCAATCATTATGACATATGCCATCGCACGCTACCGGCTGATGGACATAACCGTAGTAGTACACAAGGGACTGACCTACGCCCTCCTGCTTGGAGCAGTGCTGGGTCCGGTCTTTCTTGCTGTTACGATCAGTCAGCGGGCGACGACTTATGCAATTCCCCCGTTGCTGGCTGCATCTGTGGTCTTCTGCTGTGGACTTTGGATCGCGCTCAAAAACCCACGCCATGCCGTGAACTTCCCTTTTGCGCTCCTGTGTGCGGTTGTCTGTGCCTGGCTGTTTAGCATATTCATGATGTACTCCGCTCACCAACAAGCGGAAGCTGTTATTTGGGGGAAACTGGCCTATACCGGTGTCGTTTTTATACCGGCGCTTGTTTATCATTTCTGCATAAGACTATTGAAACGGTCGGACGGGCAGCCAATAATTTTGGCAAATTACGCGATCAGCACCATCTTCT
>JBBRRL010000099.1:0-7393 GCA_038200775.1 Nitrospirales bacterium | reverse complement strand
CGTCAGGTCCGCAGGGACCCATGGACCCTCGGGACCCTCGTGAGCATCATGGCGGTGGCATGGGTTCGGGTGTAATTGTGTCTCCGGATGGCTATATCCTCACAAACAACCATGTGGTTGATGGAGGCGGCGAGCTCACAGTGACGCTTCCCGACAAGCGCGAGTTCAAGGGAAAGGTCGTCGGCACCGATCCCAAAACGGATTTAGCGGTGGTCAAGATTGAAGAGAGCAATCTGCCCTTTACAGGTTGGGGGGATTCTTCAAAGCTTCAGGTGGGAGAATACGTTCTGGCTATCGGCAATCCCTTTGGGCTCAACTCCACGGTCACGCTGGGCATTGTCAGCGCGCTCGGCCGTGGGCGTATGGGTATCACCCAGTATGAAGACTTCATTCAGACGGATGCCGCCATCAACCCGGGCAATTCAGGCGGCGCGTTGGTGAATACAGACGGCCAGCTTGTCGGTATCAACACGGCGATCATCTCCCAGACCGGCGGATATCAGGGAGTCGGGTTTGCAGTTCCCGTGAGCATGGCAAGGCCGGTGTTTGACAGCCTGGTGAAAAACGGGAGGGTGGTGCGCGGATTTTTGGGGATCGGAATTCAGGACCTGAATCAGGATCTGGCCAAGTCGTTCGGTCTGAAAGAGACGAAGGGCGCGTTGGTCAGCAATGTGGCCGAGGAGAGCCCTGCCGAGAAGGCGGGCATCAAGCAAGGTGACGTGATCGTCGGTTACCAACAGGCGCCGGTTGAAGATGCCGCGGCGTTGCAGCGAGCGGTCACGCGCACCCCGGTTGGCGGAAAAGCCGTTGTGAAAGTCATACGGAACGGGCACGAGCAGGAGCTCACGGCGACTATCGGCGAGCAGACGGAGACGACACAGGTGGCTCGCACCGAGACCGGCACTGAGAGCGCGCTGGCCGGTGTCGAGGTACAAAACCTCAATCAGCAAATGGCGCGCGAGCTAGGCCTTCAAGGCAGCGCCCATGGTGTCGTGATTGTCAACGTCGAGCCCGAAAGCCAAGCTGACCGCGCAGGCCTGGCGCAGGGTGATGTGATCAAGGAGATTAATCGGCATCCGGTCAAGTCGGTGAAGGACTACGAACACATCGTATCCGGTTTGAAGAAGGACCAGAACGCGTTGTTACTGGTCAACCGGCGAGGATCGTCATTGTTCATCACCGTGACTGCGTAGTAGTCGATCAGCCAGTGGGATGGGAAACGGGGGCCTTATGCCCCCGTTTTGTATGGAAACTGCTGCGCGAGCCTGTTCGGAGAAAATCTCTGTGTGTGTATCTCGGGCGAAGAAGGCTTCTATCCCCCATCCATTTTAACTGAATCGCGATATATTTCTGGCTCAAGCCGCTGCGATCAAGCGCCTGATCGGTCGGTTGAAAGCCCATGAGCTCCCATGCTCTCCAGCGCACTGCTACCCCCACAATCCAATCAAGCCCGCGAGGAGCAATCGGGTTCGAGGTGCGAGTCTTTCCGCTCGCCGAAAAAGTCTTGACAGGTTGTAGATGCTTTGTTACAAGCCACAAAACTTGTGGCCATGTTACCAGAATCACATCGCAGTCAAAGCTAGTAATCCGGAAATCCATGTATGGACCGACGGCGGTAGGTGTCATCAATTGTGAGGCTTGGACCGGGAATGAGGAATTGAAGTTCTGTCTGGTAATTCTGCATCGGTAGCCTTCTCCCTCCACTCCCCTCGTCCCAGCCTTGGGAAAAGGAGGGGATCATGATTCTGCAAAAGCGTTGCGTCAAAAGTACGTGGCTGGTCGTCCTTGCGATCCTGCTCCTGCCCAACATGCTCTTTGGCCGCCAGCCCATTCCTCGCGAAGATGAGGATGAACCAGCAATTTCCATCCCCTCATTGGAGAAGATTCCGGATTGGTTGTGGTTATCGGGGCAGGCGAATTTCATCGCTCAGATGCATCCAGCATTTCATGCGCTGTATAGCGGCGAGCATAGTTTACGACCTGAGGCTGAGAGAAATCCCCGTAGTCGGGTGCTCACGCTGTATACCGGTCTCCGTCTGACCCGCACAACGGAGGTCATATTCCACATTGAAGAGACAGGCGGGACAGGGCTCAGTCAAGCCTTGGGGGTGGCAGGCTCTCCAAATTTTGACGTTGTCCGGAACCCCTCGATCTCCCGCGATCCGTATGTCGCTCGCATCATGCTCCACCAGGTCATTCCCCTCAGCGCCACAGAGGTTGCAGCCGTCCGAGGTCCCTTGTCTCTCGCCAGGACTGTTCCGGAACGACGTCTTGAGTTCCGTGTGGGCAAACTCAGCACGCCCGACTTCTTCGACGTGAACGGGGTTGGCAGTGACAGCCAACACCAGTTCATAAATTGGGCAGTCGTCAACAACGGCGCGTACGATTATGCAGCCGACACTCGCGGCTATACGTTTGGCGCGCTCATTGAGTACTACGACCGGGATTGGGTACTCCGGTTCGGAGAGATGCTGATGCCGACAGTCGCCAACGGCATCAATTTGGATTGGGATCCTACGAGAGCTCGCGCCGAGAACCTGGAATTTGAATACCACTATCGCCTTGCCCCTGACCGCGACGGCGTGGTGCGCACGCTCTACTATGTGAATCATGCGAACATGGGTAGCTACCGAGAAGCCATCGACGCGTTTCAACTGGGTCGTGATCCAAAACCGGACATTACAGCCCATCGGCATCAGAGGACTGTGAAGTACGGCTTCGGGTTAAATTTTGAGCAAGAAGTCATGGAGGAACTCAAGGTCTTTGGCCGGGCTGGCTGGAATGAAGGTCATCATGAGACCTTCGCATACACAGAAATCGACCGAACGCTGGCATTGGGGGCTGATCTCCGAGGGGATCGGTGGGGACGTGATCAGGACAAACTTGGGGTGGCGTATGTAATCAATGCTCTCGCCCAGGACCATCGGCGGTATCTCGCCGCGGGCGGGCTGGGATTCATTCTCGGCGATGGCGCGTTGCATTACGGGACTGAGCGAATACTCGAAGCCTACTACCGCATCCATCTGTGGCGCGGTATTGCCATCTCACCTGATTTCCAATGGATCACGAACCCCGGGTACAACCGGGATCGTGGGCCGGTGTACGTGTTTGGTTTCCGATTGCACCTCGAGGAAGTGTTGGGACGGACTTAATCGATCTTCGAGAACTAGCAGGAGAACAGAGCGGATCTAATCGTTATCCGATGATGCGACCTACGAGGTCATACGCGTGGGCGTCGACAATCTCAGCATTCACATAGTCCCCCGGGCTGGCGTCACCCTCATTTAAGTACACGACCCCGTCGATGTCCGGCGCTTGTCCCTGGTGGCGTCCTTCCAGGAGCAAATCAGTCTCCTCGGAGAGCCCATCCACAAGAACCTCCATGGTAGTTCCGACCCGATTGCGATTCTTGCGAAGTGAAATACCTTCCTGAAGCATCAGCAGTTCGTCCCGTCGCTCCTCCATGACTTCGGAAGAGATTTTCTCTGGCAGCGCAGCGGCGGGGGTGCCTTCTTCATCTGAGTAGCCGAACACGCCTACGTGATCGAATTCCATTGCTGTCAGGTAGCGCTTGAGCTCGCGAAACGCCGCCTTGGTCTCTCCCGGAAACCCCACGATGAATCCGGTCCGAAAGGTCAGTCCAGGCACGCGACGCCGAAAGCGGTCGACGATATCCGTAATGGAGGCCTTGGTCCCCGCACGATGCATCCGTTTGAGAACAACGTCGTTAATGTGCTGTAACGGCATGTCAACGTACTTCGCGAGCTTCGGCTCCTCCGCATACAATTGTATTAAATCCTCCGACACCTCCTGCGGATAGAGATAGAAAGGCCGGATCCATCGAAGGCCTTGGATTTTGACGGCTTCACGGAGCATGGTGGCGAGGCCATTGCGTAGTCCCATGTCGACGCCATAATTGATCGTATCCTGGGAAATCAGGTTGATTTCCGTGACACCCTCGGCGGCTAACTTTTGCATTTCCTGGAGGATAGACTCAAAGGGCCGGCTCCGTTGCTTTCCTCGCATCAGCGGTATCGCGCAAAAGGTGCAGTTTCTGTTACATCCTTCCGCAATCTTCACAAAAGCGGAATGCGATTTGCCTAGCCGTATGCGTGGAGTGAACTCGTCATAAAGATACGGAGGAGGTGTCATCCATACACGCTGTGTCTTTCGTCCGGGCGTAAGCAGTGCACGGCAAATCTCTGCGATCCGGCCCACCTCTCCCGTCCCCACCACGCCGTCCAACTCCGGGAGGCTCTTCAATAACGTATCCTGATATCGTTGAGAGAGACAGCCCGCGGCAATGAGTACTTTGCATGCCCCAGTTTTCTTGAGCTGCCCAAAGTCAATAATAGTGTCGATGGATTCCTGTTTTGCCTCTTCTACAAAGCCGCAGGTATTGATGATAACGACTTCTGCTTCCCGCGGGTCGGAGGTGAAGGCAAATCCATCATTGGCAAGCGATCCGAGCATGACCTCCGTATCGACCTGGTTCTTCGAACAGCCAAGGTTGACGAAGCCAATCGTTGTTGTGGGTAGGATTTTGGAGGTGTCCGCCAATGGGGTGTTCAATGTTAACAATGTCATCCGAGCAGTGTAGGGGACAGCCGGAATCGTGTCAACAACCATCTTGACAGCACTCATCGGAATGCGATATGGTTGCACACCTACTAGCTAAAAGCCTGCTTCCCAGGCGCAACCCAAACGTTCAACTCATACACCCATCCCGATGTGCCTGAAGGCAACCGGGGAATTCAACATATGGCATCAAAAAGTATATGACACCAGAAAGTATGAGAGCAAAAACCACATGGCGGAGGCGAAAGTCGAAAGGCTGCTGCTTATCCCTTGCCTGTATCATCACTTCTACCTCTATGGCTTTTTTCGGGTGTTCACTCGTTCCGAAAGGATACGGGGATTATGATGCGGGCTTAAAGGAACGTGGGTCGGCCTCATGGTACGGCGATGACTTTCATGGTCGCTTGACCGCGAGCGGCAAGGTCTATGACCAGCATAAGATGACCGCGGCGCACCGTGTATTGCCATTGGGCTCCCGGGTACGGGTCATGAATGCACTGAACGGCCGCCAGGTTGAGGTTCTGATCAATGATCGGGGGCCATATATAGACGGTCGTATCATCGACTTATCGCATGCGGCGGCCCAACAACTTGACATGTTAGACATAGGCACGTCTCCAGTGACAGTCGAGGTCATCACTGATGAACTACGTTCCCGAGGGCATTTCGTAGCTGCTCCCACGGCCTTAAACAATGAAAGATCCGCATTGGCGGCAACACAATTGGCAGCGGCGGCCGTTTCTTCCCGATGGGGGTGGTGGTACGGGACTGTCTGGATGGCCTCCGGCGAAGCGCAGCAAAATCAAATGGTGTGGCCTCACGCGCGCGATCTTCGAGATGAGCGCAGGTGCCGACGGCTCGCCCAATTGTCTGAGGAATTTCCCCATCCTGCGGAGCACCCGGCCGATGATGAATCCTCCGTATCGGATGCCCAGGCCTGTCTTATTGCCGTTTGACAGCCCGTCGCCGGACCCTATACACTCCATCGATATTTCCGTTTTATCGTTTAGTCGAAAGGGGCGTTCAGCGGTGTGCGGGTGCCGTTGGTACAGCCTACACACTGCCGGACTTAGATTCGAAGGAGAATCATGGGCGGAAAAAAAGCGACCGCAGAATCAGATATTGCGCGCTTAAAGACGAAGGTTATTGAACGCCGCAAGGCATCGGCGAAATCCGATAGCGACACTGCCTTACGGTCTCTGCATAAAAATCTCAAGCGCGCGCAGCGGAAGCAGCGCGCTCTTGCCTCCCGAAAATCGCGAGGCAGTCGCAAAAAAACCGAAGCGAAGCCCGCCACCGCAAGTTGATAAATTAAGAGGCATACACATGGGCAACTCACCCACGAACGCTAAGGAGAAGCAGACCCAAGAGGATCTGTCGACCATTACACCCGCCCGCCCTGGACCCGCCGGGACGGGGCCTTCTTCCCCTGGTACACCCACGGACGCTTTTCCCTTGGCACCTGCCCAACCCTCAGTTCGCCAAGACGAGCTGTCGGCGTTGATTGCACCCGCCCAACCCTCAGTTCGCCAAGACGAACTGTCGCCCCCTGGACAAGAGGATACCGCGATTGCAGTTGTGCCTGACACAAAGCCTGCGCCTGTCGCTGAGCCGAAGGTCAAGGATGAAGTCGAGATCCAGATTGACCTCCTAAAGGAGAAGGATTGGTTTCGCCGGAAGGACGCCGCAATTACACTTGGCGAAATGGGCGACGAACGCGCCATTGCGCCGCTGCTCACTGCCCTTCGCGACTCCGAGTGGAACGTGCGCGAAGCTGCACAGGATGCGTTGGCGCAGATTGGTCCCCCGGCAGTGGAGTCGCTGATTAAGGCGCTGCGCGAGTACCAGATCCGGACTTTTGTGATTCAAGTGCTGGGCAAGATCAAGGACGAGCGGGTCCTCGATCCGTTGATGGTCCAATTGCGAAATGAAGAGTTCAAGGACGTGGCGACCAAGGCCCTCGTCGAGCTCGGATTGCCGGCCGTCGAGCGATTGATGGCTGTGCTTAATGACAAGGACAAGAATGTTCGCAAGCATGCCGTCATCGCTCTCGGCGAAATCGGCGTGTCGGAAGCCATTGAGCCCCTGATCGATGCTACGCGGGATGAAGACTGGATGGTCCGTCTCCAGGCCATCGCTGCCCTGGACCTGATCGGTGACGATCGCGGCAAGCCGGCGGTTAAGGCCCTGACGAAGGATCCCGATTTCGCCGTGCAGATGCGGGCTGAGCGAATCATTTGGGAGTGGAAGAAAAAGCGCTCAGCTGTCGGGTCCGAGGAAGAGCGAGCCGGCACCGCCTAGTCTATACTTTTCGAACTGTTGCTGGCGAGCATCCACGACTCGTTTGACCAAATCTTCGTGTATCATCCTGCTCCGTGGATCGAGCGCGATTGGGCTCGGGTCACGGGCCTTCCCCTTCAAGACGTGACATTTCAGGCGGCCGATAAAACCCAGCTGTTCGGATGGTTTGTGCCGTCATCCGCACGGGCGCCGGTGCTGCTCTGGTGCCACGGAAATGCGGGCAACATCATCCATCGGTTAGATAATCTCATCGAGCTACATAATATTGGCCTGGCAGTTTTCTTGTTTGACTATAGAGGTTACGGGCGAAGCCGCGGCCGTCCTTCAGAGACGGGATTGTACCAGGACGCCCTGGCGGCCTACGCGCACCTGGTCGACGCAATGGAAATCGACCCCGGGCAGAGCGGGTGGTGTGGCCGGTCGCGCGGAGCGGCGGTGGCGGGAGAGCGGGCGAGCGGGCGACGCGGCGCCGGGCTCATCCTCGCAGCGGCGGGTGCGGCGGTGGCGGGAGTGG
>JBBRRL010000098.1:0-7402 GCA_038200775.1 Nitrospirales bacterium | reverse complement strand
GGGGGACCCTGACGCTGTTCAGTGATGGTGATGGAAGAGGTACGCGGATGACGCTGACGATCCCATTGTTCGTCGAACCGACCCTCCCTGGGCAACGGGAGGATGGCGCGGAGCCTCCCCGTGACCAGCCTCTTGCGCTAGTCGTAGAAGACGACGGGGCCATCCGTCAGTTTATGGAAACAGTCCTCGAAGGACAGGGCTATAGAACGCAAGGCGTCGAAACAGCAGACGAGGCATTAGCTGCTTTAGCCGTGGAGACTCCTGATCTGATTACGGTGGATATCGGTCTTCCATCGAACGCGCATGCGCAGCTTCGAACAGGATGGAATCTGCTGCGTGTCATTGATGAATGGATGGAAAGCCACGTTCAGGGAGGACCGTGGCCATCTGTCCTGATCGTCTCGGGGCACGATGGCGAGGTGTCTCGACGTCTCACGGAAGAGCAGTATTATTGCGCCCCCCAGATTCTTCCGAAACCGTTTACAGTACATCAGCTGATAGCAGCGTTGCCCCGGCGAAATCTCTTACCGTTGCCGGCGGATGCGACGGTACGGTCATGACACCGATCGAGCACAATCCTCCGGTCCTGGACGTGCCTCCAAAGACTGTGTTGAAAATCCTTGTCGCAGAAGATGATCCCAATTTGCGCATCATCCTGAATAAACAACTCGGCGGGATAGCTCAGTTGCGCCTTGCGGTAGACGGAGCCGATGCGTGGAAGCAGTACCAGGAAGATCCCCCTCACATTTTACTATCCGACTGGATGATGCCCAATATGAGCGGCCTCGATCTTTGTCGCATGGTGAAGGCTCTTCCGGACTTCTGCTATGTCATCCTGATGACTGCCCGGGACGCCCTGGACGATAAAGTCAATGCTTTGGATTGCGGCGCCGATGAATATCTCGTCAAACCCGTGCATCCCCGGGAGTTAGACGCGCGCATCAAGGCCGCGTCGCGTATTTTAGAGTCGCACCAATCTCTGGCGGCGGAGAGCCGGACGGACGGGTTGACCGGGTTAAAGAATCGCCGCGCTTTCGAAGAGGCCCTTCCATATGAAATGGCAAAGGCGGATCGTGCCGGAAAACCCTTTTGTCTCGTGATGGGCGATGTCAATCGATTTAAAGCCATTAACGACCAGTACGGGCACCAGGTGGGTGACAAGGTACTTTCGGCGGTGGGTCATGTCATGACTCAGAGTCTTCGAAAGATTGATTTCATGTATCGCTTGGGCGGGGACGAGTTTGCCGCCATTTTACCCGAGTGCCCGCGGACGGGAGGAGAGAATTGCCTGCTTCGGTTGAAGACGGCCGTAACCGGCCTTCACGTAGACGAGATGCCGGAGACCGTCGGCATTAGCTTAGGACTGGCTGTCTTTGATCCGTCCTCTCCTGTGGCCATGGATGTATTGATCAGAGAAGCCGATAAGGAAATGTATCTGTCAAAGCGCGAGCGGATTCCCCTGCAGGGCGATACGTTGCAACGATAAAGGGGTAGCGATGCCTAGCTGTTCTCCCTGGCATTGCGTGCCTTGTGAATGGCAAGCCCTGTCAAGACCGACGACTCGTCAACGGATATTAGAGGAAACCATGTCCTCTCTTGGAAATCTCTGATGAAACATCGAAGGCGTGTGCGCGTCGAAGACCTCCAGGTGGGAATGCGCCTGATCGGCCTCGACAGGCCGTGGATGGAAACGCCTTTTCTGTGGCATCGGATGGTGCTGCGTACAAAGGGCCAGATCCAGAAAATTGCCGCCTGTGGCGCTCACTACGCGGAGATTGAGACCGAAGAGCTTGCGGAGAAACAAGCTATACAGCGACCCATCGCAAGCCCGAAGGCAGAGGCCTTCCAGGATACGCCCGAAACGCCGCCGCCTGCCCTCAGAGCGGCGCCACCGGAAGCAGTCCCGTTCTCCGAAGAGATCGCTCCAGCCAATGAAATCTATAACGCGGCAAAGAATCTGCTTCTCGAGGCGGTGGAAGATGTCCGGATGGGACGCGAGGTCAATGTCGCGGCCGTCATCGGCGTCGTTGAAAATATCCTAGACAGCCTGGTTCGCAATCCCGATACGCTTCCAAGCCTTACACAATTAAAAAGCCACGACGAGTACACGTTTTCCCACTCGGTAAACGTCGGGATTTTGGTTGTCGCCTTCGGCCGCCATCATGGCCTCGCGCCGGACGCGCTGCTTCGGCTCGGCGTCGGCGGCTTGCTGCACGACATCGGAAAGGTCCGCGTTCCGTTGTCGATACTCAATAAACCGGGTCGCTACACAAAGGACGAGTACGACGTGATGAAGCGGCATCCGGAGACGGGCGGCGAGATTCTGCATCGAACCCCGGGCATTGCGGAAGACTCGATTCACCCGGCGCTTGAGCATCACGAGCGAGGAGACGGCACAGGCTATCCCTACAATAAGACCCTCGCCAAAATGAATCCTTTCGGATTGATCACGCAGCTGGCGGATGTCTACGACGCAATGACCAGTGAACGGGTCTACCATAAGGAGCGGCCGCCGTACGAGGTGCTTCGCTATCTGTATGCGCGGGGACAAACCGGTCACTTTGACCTCAGCCTGGTTCAAAAGTTCATTCAGTGTGTGGGTATATATCCCGTCGGGAGCCTCGTCGAGTTAAACACCGGCGAGAGCGGCATTGTCATGAGCGTCAACCGCAACTGGCTCTTAGCGCCCCGCGTATTGATTACTCACGACCGCAGCGGCCCTTTAACGGCGCCCTACCTGGAACTGGACCTCGCCGAACCCGACCTGCGTCCTTTGCGGACGATCATGTCGGTACAGGACCATTCATCACTCAACATCAACCTGGCTGATTATCTGGCGAAACCGCAGCATAGCCAAGCCGGATGAGGCATATCGGATCTCCCACGATTGCCGTCGGATAGTCTTCATCCTCTACAATACAGTCCAGTCCTTGCCGTTCGCACCAATGGGTGATCCACGGAATCTCCTCCACGGAAGTGGTCACGAGACCAGGCAGTTCCAGTTTCTCCAGACACGCGGCCGCGAGTGCTGTGACGGCGCTCCGTTCTATGGTGAACACGTCAGGATCGAAGGTGACCGGGTTCGCCCGTCCCGAGGACAAGGCACCGACTTGGGGGAAGCACTCCGGATCGTTAAGAACACTGACCATATGCAAGTGGTCGACCTTCACCTGTGCCGTTCGGGCGTCCCGTGCATGGAACAACGGCAGGCCGAAACGCGCGTGATTGAGTACTGTCACCTCAGCGGTGCGCAAGTTATACGCGTGGATTTCGCGACTGAGCTCGAGGGTCTCCATGATCAGCGTGGGTATTTCGGCCACCCCCGCCCCTACGTACAAGCTTCGGCCCTTCGGGCGAAGGTGATCGAGAAGAATCTCGGCCATCTGGATGCCAAGTTCCTGCGCGGGCCCTCGCCGCTCCTGCCAAAAAGCTTCTCCGCCTTCGTCACAATACACCGCGCCCAGGGTGGCATAGTCGAGCGTATTAAAGACCTGCGCAATGGCGTTGAGAGTTTTTTGAGTGAGATGTCGGGGCATTACGGTTTGACTTCAAACTGCTCATACTATAGGGTAAAAACCTTGTATCTGTAAGACCCCCCTGCATCTACGAATCGTACTCATTGGGCCGAGACTTGGAAAGTTCTGAGGAGATTTGCCATGTATGCTGTCTATAGATCATCCCAGCTCTTTCTCGAGGTAGAGCTGTGGATCTTCATTTGCCTAGCTTCCGCCGCATACTTCGCGCTCAGGAGGAGATTCCTCTCGGCGCGGAGACTCTTGCTGCTTGGGGTCCTGCTGATTTATTTGATGGGCCTGACGCCCATCGCGAAGGCTCTTATCGATCCTCTGGAAGGTCGCTATCCCCCGCTGACTCCTGGGCAGAAAGTTTCCTCCGACGCGATAGTAGTTCTGGCGGGCGGCATACGTTGGCAGCCCCCGATCAAGTCATATACGGTTTTGGGTACGCAGAGCCTGGACCGTTTGATCTGCGGCATGGATCTTCTGAAGGAGGGGTCGGCGCCGGTTCTCGTCCTCTCCGGCGGCGAGGCCCAAGTGTCTCGCCACCCAGCGATTGAAGCGTCCGTCATGAAAGATCAGGCCCTGCGTCTGGGCATCCCGCAAGATGCCATACTCACCGAAACACTTTCGCGTACCACGGCAGAGAGCGCGGTCGAGGTGCGCCGTCTGTTGCCGAACGCTCAGCACATTGTGCTGAGCACTTCAGCAATCCATTTGCCGCGGGCCGTCGCCTTATTTAAAAAACAGGGGTTCGAAGCGATTCTTCCAGCGCCATGCTCGTATGAGGTGACCGACGAGGCGTTCTCAGCCATGGACCTACTTCCTCGGTTGGCCAGCATAAGACTCATCGACCAGGCGATTCACGAATATGTGGGAATGGCTGTCTATAAGGCTCTCGGCAAATTGTAGATTAGAGCAGCCTCAAGGATTGCCGTTATTCTCGGCGCACCGTTGCCTAACTGAGACGCTCGTTTCTATCCTGCTCGGCAAGGGATTGTGCTCTCGCCTTCAACGCCAGTTTCTCATAATGCTGTTTCAGGCGTTCAAGCTCTTCCAGTGAGAGCGCCTCGACATTGACGAACGCATTATTCGCGCCTTCGAGAGCTCTGATCACCTCATCAAGCTTCAAGTGAATCGCTGCGAAGTCGCGGTTTTCAGTGTTCTGTAACAAAAAGACCATTAGAAAGGTAACGACGCTTGTCACTGTCCAGATCGGCTCCTGCCAATGGTCATGAAAGACAATAGGCCCAGTGAGGAGCCAGACGACCACACAGATTAGCGCCATGCTGAATGTCAGCGGCTCTCCCAGGATGTGTTCCGTGCGTCTCGCTATCCTCATAAATACGCCGATGGGCTGTGCTGTAAACGTGGGGCCTTCCGTCCTTCGCATTTCTTCCTCCTGTTAAAACCGTCCGCGCCTGGCGACAATGTTACCAAATGTTATGCTTCAGGTCAGGTCCGAGCTTATGAGGTAGAACAAGCTAAGAGGTCAGCCTTGGTTCGGGGGGTAGACCCTTATAGAGGGCGATGCACGATATTATGCGCATCGGGTCTACAAGACCTTACGGAAATGGTAAAGCGATCAGAGTGGGTGCGCAGGCATATGAGTCGAACATATGGGGTGGCAGTACGATCGAAGAAGTCCAATGGTTCTGACGAACTTGCGGGACTTGTCCCGCGGCGGATTTTTGACGAGCGAGCCTCATTGCCTGCCGTAGTCTAACGTGCGGGCAGGGAATCGTTGTCTGCGATCTTCGGAGACGATCTCTCTGAGGATTGTAGAGGTTTATGGCTTGGCGGTTTCCTGGGTCATTTTCTCAACAATCTCGACGCACTGAATGACAAATAGACCCTCCTCGCCGCCTGCATATAAGCCTGGAACGACTGCTGCCAATGCTACGGGGGGATCCATCTGAGCTAGAGCGAGGCGCACGGTCTCCCGCATCACGTTATTGAACCGCTCACAGTCAGCTTTGCGGAACGGCCCTGCGGTACGCCACACGCCCCAAACACTATCTACAGCCATAAATCGTGGCTCAGTGGGTCCAGCCGAACTGACTTGCGCAAGCAGCAACGAGAGGCTGACCACCAGTCCTGCCTGCTCGAGCCGGCGAATCATTTTACGAATAGCCATGAGACTCCGCACTTCCTTTTGAGTTAGCCCCTCAGATACAAGCAGACTATACCTATTAACGCTTAATGGGGATGACTAAGAAGACGGGAACGGGATTCTTTTGGGTTACTATCTATAAGCAGGCTGCGGAAGGCCAGGCAGCCCCAACACCCATCTAACACTGGCGGAGGGACAACTTGCGCCCCGGGCGGATGGGGGAGTAGGGCTAGCTACAAGCCGTAGGTGTGAATTCCAAGGTTGAGGACATGCTATTTAGTTCGGTTGCTCTCGCCGGGAAGGGTGGGAAATCTGGAATACTGTTTCTATTTCGCCCAGTCCTACGCGGTCTGGTTAGTATTGGTCCCGATGGTATGGATTAAACTGTTGCCGCCATCAGGGCCCTGGTTGTCGTTCTGTGGAAGGCCCTGCGGTACCGCAGGCTGGTGAACATGACCGCCAGGGGACTTGTGGACTGCTTCGATGTCTTGCTGCACGATGGCGAAACCTTTCTGAGCGCCGGAAAGATCTCCCGAATTGAGCGCACTTTCAACCGTCTTAAAATTCGGGCTCACGCGGCGGTTTTGCCCAGAGGGCAGGCTCTGGCGCTGTTGAACACTCTGAATGGTTTGCGTACCTTTTTTCAGGGCGGCAAAGGCCTGTTGCGCTCCCACGAGATCTCCCGATTGCAGCGCTTTGCCGAGCGCCTTGAAATCCTGGCCTCTCTGCTTGAACGCACCTACTACCTGGGCTTGATACGGATTGGCGGCCGAGGTCGAAATAGGAGCGATCGACATGTGAAACCTCCTTAGATTGATGCAGAGAAATGTCGAATGGATGTTTCATTGTCCGGTCTGAGCGTCGTCACCGTGCTATACGTCTGGACACATTTTCGAAGGAGTTCGGACGGTTCCGATTTTCCAGTTGCTTCAGCATTCGTTCCACGGTCATCCTTCTGCTCGCCTTGCATAAAGCGCCTCATTGATAGGTTGCGATACGTACATGATTTATAGAGGAGTCATAGGAGTGAGTCTGTTCAATTTTGCTCACAAACGCCGAAATCGTCCAAAACTTCAATGGTAGTCATGTTTCGTCAGCTTTAATCCAGAATAAAAAAGCAACTCAGTCCTGCCGCCCGCTCACAGCCATTCACATTGCTTGTTAGTGATCGCCTTGCTGGCAGGATTGCGCAACCTCAACCATCGGTTGTTTCTGTTCAGTCGCGACAAGATGCCGCCTTCCACATTCCGCGCCCGGCCTCTCTTGCTTCATGCTGTGCGTGCTCGTATTCATCCACATGGGCGACATTAGGTGGGACTGTAAAAGGCACCGCCTGGCCCTGCCGGACCATTTCTAGGTTGACGAGCGTCTCTCCCGCATAGACGTAAGCAAGGAGTCGTCTGTTTTGGTCTCGGATCGTGATGTCAGTCTCAAGTCGAACAGTCTTGCCAGCCACTAGGCCGCGCAGAACTTCTCTCGCCTGGACGCCGCACGGAGCTTGATCTAGCTCCGGCGCATCAATGCCGATGAGCCGGACTTTCTCGGTGCGGCCGTCGATCAGTACCGTGATCGTGTCACCATCATGCACGGAAACGACTTGCCCGCGTAAGAACCCACCCCGCGCTGTGAGTCGTTGGTCAGGATCGGGCTGCCGGAAGCTATAGGGTCGATCCAGTGGAACAGCGAGGACCACACGCGACTGATCTTGACCTTGTGAAGTGACGTCGCCGCTTGCGCCGATGCAGCCGGCTAGGCCGAGGAAGGCCATCAGGAT
>JBBRRL010000097.1:0-7429 GCA_038200775.1 Nitrospirales bacterium | reverse complement strand
TTTCGCATCCCGCAGGGGTTCGCCGACGCGGACGGTGTTGCCCTCAAGTCTCTGCGGCGTGCCCCTGAAGGAGACAGTGCTCCCTTCGGCGTTGGCTTTCGAGACCGGGAGTTCCTTGTAGGAGAACTGGTCCTTGCTTTCCATCGCGGCGCAGGCCGACAGAGAGACAACCATGAGGAAAGAACTCGAAATAGCCCGCACAAGACGCGAATACCTCATGCCCGTACCTCCGTTCAGAATAAATTGGTATATGGTCATCTACGTATAGTCCTTGATCAGGGAAAGGTCAAGAAAGCGGGTCCGTCAGGAACTCAACAATCAGCCTGTTCACCACATCCGGCTGCTCCCACATGGGGAGGTGACCGGCATGCGGGACCAAGATAAGCCGAGAACCCGGTATCACGCGATTCAACCCTTTGCCGACCAATGGCGGGAAGAACCGGTCACTTTCTCCCCACAGAATGAGTGTGGGGGCGGCGATCTCGTTCAACCGCGGAGCAAACTGGCGCTCCCATTCATCAATCTGACAGAGCGAGGACCATAGCGGCCAGGCCTTGCCGTGATCCTTCCGAAGGCGGTAGGCCCGTTCGATGACGTCCGAAGTGATCTGTTCGGGATCAAACACAATCCCCCGCAATAACTTTCCGAAAGCCCGACGGCCAAGTAATTGGTAGGCTAAGCCGAACAGAGGCCCCATTCCCAGCCTTCGGAACCGCTTGAGGTGTACCGCGTGTGCCTGGTCGAGCACCCCCGCCGGAAAACCGGAGATCAATACCATACGGCCGACATGCTGCGGTCGCGTCAAGGCAAATGCGAGCATGAGACCACAGCCCATTGAATTGCCGACGAAATCGGCCTTCTCGATGCCGACGGCTTTCATGAACCCGTCTAGCCAGTCAAGGTAAGTGTTGGGGGTGAAGGGGATCCGCGGCTTTGCGGACAGGCCGTGGCCGATCAAATCAGGAATATAGAGTGTAAACCGTTCACCGAGAGTCTGGATCTGATGCTCCCAGTTCCACAGAGCGCCGGCATACCCGTGCAGAAGTACAAGGGGCGGACCACTCCCGTAGCGAATGTATGCGGTCTCGTGATCATTGGCATGAACGGTCTGAAGCGGGTAGCGGTCGAGAGAAGTAAGCACTGGGCCGTGTACCGTCTGGCGGCCCTACTCGATGACGAGGAGAGTCTCGTCTGGCTGGACGTCATCACCCTCTTTGACGTACACGGATTTCACTGTGCCCGCGATCGGGGCGAGCACTTGATTTTCCATTTTCATCGCTTCCACGATCAGGACCAGGTCATCCTTTTTTACGACTTGGCCCTCGGCTGTCGCGACGCGGGCGACTTTTCCGGGCATCGGGGTCGCGACGTCGCCGGGGACTTTGGGCTTCGGCCGTCGGGGAGTTTTCGGAGCACCGGTATCGGGCGCTTCGGGCGCGCCGGTCAGCACTTCGACCAACGGCTCCAAGTGCACTTCTTCGAGGCGGTCATTGACCTTAATGTAATAAGGCTTGCTGCCGTCCGCTTTCCGGCCGGAGCCGGATACTTTTATGTGATAGCTCTCGCCATGAACGGTCACCTTGAACTCTAGCGGCGCGAGCTTCAACTCATGTGCCGCGGCTGGTCCTTTGGTCGGAAGCGGCGCCAACGGCTCTGGTTTGAGCTCGCCGCGTGCACGCTCTTCGAAGAAGTCATTGGCCACGCTTGGAAACATTGCGAAAGACAGGAGGTCTTCCTGACTGTGCGCCTTGTCCCCGGCGTCCCTCTTAGCCTTTGGCATCTCGGGCTCCAACAGGTCGGCGGGTCGCACATCGATCACACGCTCGTTGCCCAGCGCCCGCCGGCGAATGGTCTCATCGACCGGGCCAGGCGGTCTGCCATAGAGTCCCTTCAGATAGTGCCGGGTTTCAGTGGTGATGACTTTGTACCGTTCTCCCGTCAGGACATTCAGCGTCGCCTGGGTCCCGACGATTTGACTCGACGGCGTGACCAAGGGGGGATACCCAAAATCCTTTCGGACCTCTGGAACTTCCTGGAGGACGGCTTTAATTTTGTCCAGGGCGTTCTGCTCGGCGAGTTGAGCGGCGAGGTTCGAGAGCATGCCGCCGGGAATCTGTGAAATCAGAATTTCGCAGTCGATCCCGGCGAAATCGCTTTCGAACTGGTGATATCTTTTTCTCGCCGTCCGTAATTCTTCGGCGATGGGCGGAAAAATGTTGAGATCCAATCGGGTGTCATACGGGGTGCCGCCTAACATCGCCACGAAACTCTCGGTCGGCGGGTGAGACGTCCCGCCGGACAGAGGTGAGAGCGCCGTGTCCAGCATGTCGAGCCCACCCAGCACCGCCATCAAAGCGCTGCACGAAGCCATGCCGGACGTATAGTGGGTATGGAGATGGATCGGCGTCTTCACGGCGGCTTTGAGCCCGCGCACAAGATGGTACGCATCCATCGGGGCAAGAAGTCCTGCCATGTCCTTGATGCACAGGGTATCGGTGCCAAGGTCTTCCAAGCGCTTCGCGATTTCGATGAACCGCTTGAGCGTGTGCACCGGGCTGGTGGTGTAACAAATAGAAGCCTCGAGGTGCTTGCCAACGCGACGCACAGCGGCCATCGACGCTTCCATATTTCGTATGTCGTTCAACGCATCGAATACCCGGAACACGTCAACGCCGTTGGTCGCCGCGCGCTCCACGAACGCATTGACGACATCGTCAGGATAGTGCCGATAGCCGACGAGATTCTGCCCCCGGAGCAGCATCTGCAGACGGGTATGCGGCATTGCGCGCTTCAGCGCGCGAAGGCGCTCCCATGGATCTTCTTTCAGGAAACGAAGGGATGTGTCGAACGTGGCCCCGCCCCAGGCCTCGAGCGACCAATAGCCGACCTTGTCCAATCGTTCGGCGACGGGCAGGAGATCTTCTGTTCGCATCCGGGTGGCAAGCAGTGATTGATGGCCGTCACGCAGCGCGACATCTGTCAGCAATAAGCGCTTCGCCGGGGCCGGCTCGAAGTCGAGCACGGCGGATTTCGACGTCTTTTGCGCCTTGACGGGACGGGCGCGCGGCGCCGGCGCAGTTCGCTTGGAGCCTGCTTTGGCGATGGACCGGAGCTTAGCCGGCCGGGATCTTTTCATTTACAGGCCTTCATACGCCACGATGGCCGCCGAAATCGCCAGGACGAGATCCTCAGGATCGACAGACTCTTCGTAGTTGAAGAGATCGGGGTGGGTGTCCAGATAACTGGTGTCAAACCGTCCCGCCTGAAAATCCTGATCTTCCATGATTCGCAACATGAACGGGATCGTCGTTTTAATACCTCGCAGCACGTACTCTTCGAGAGAGCGGTGCGCACGGCTCACAGTTTCTTCCCACGTTCTGCCGCGGACCACAAGCTTTGCGAGGAGAGCGTCATAGTAGGGGGGCAATGTGTAATCTTTGTACACTGCGCCATCGATCCGGACCCCGATGCCGCCCGGTGAATAATAGGCTGTTACCGTGCCCGTACACGGACGAAACTGGTTCCGGGGATCTTCGGCGTTGATGCGGCACTGAATGGCGTGTCCTTGGAGCGTGACATCTGCCTGGGAGATCTCCAACGGCTGCCCGGCCGCCACGGTAATCTGCGAGCGCACCAAATCAATGGCCGTGATCTGCTCAGTGATCGTGTGTTCCACCTGGATACGGGTGTTCATCTCGATGAAGTAGTAGTGATGGTCACGGTCCAGGAGAAACTCGATGGTGCCGGCATTGTCATAGTTGACCGCTCTTGCAATAGCAATTGCCGCCTCTCCCATCTGCGCGCGTAACTCCTTGGTCAGGACGAGGGACGGGGCTATCTCGATCAATTTCTGATGGCGTCGTTGAATGGAGCAGTCACGCTCGCCTAGATGAATGACGTGGCCATGCTTATCGGCAAGGATTTGAAATTCAATATGGTGGGACGCTTCAATATATTTCTCAAGGAACACTTCTCCATTACCGAAGGCGGAGGTCGCCTCTCGCCGGGCTGATTCCATATGAGCGAGGAGATCCTTGGCGGTTTGAACCACCCGGAGGCCCCGGCCGCCGCCCCCCATGGAGGCCTTGACCATGATTGGGTACCCGATGCGTTCCCCAAAGCGGACGGCTTCCGAGGGATCTGTGACGCCCCCTTCCGTGCCAGGGACGATGGGTACCCCCGCCTGTTGGGCAATCTTACGCGCCTCCACTTTGTTCCCCATACGGGCGATGGCCTCAGGAGAAGGCCCGATGAAGGTAATTCCCGATGCCTCACAGAGGCTGGCAAACACAGCATTTTCCGAAAGAAAACCATAACCGGGGTGAATGCCGTCAGCGCCGGCTCGTTGTGCCAAATCGACAATGCCCTGCATGTCCAGAAAGCCCTGTATGGGCCCCGGACCGATGAGATATGACTCGTCGGCCTTCTTGACATAGATGGCAGTGGATTCGCACTCCGCGTAAATGGCCACGGTTCGGATACCGAGTTCCCGGCAGGCCCGGATGATCCGCATGGCGATTTCGCCTCTATTCGCAATGAGAATCTTCTTCAACATGCGGCACACTCACAAAATGGCGCCAAGGGTAGCATAGGGTTTACAGCAAGTCGAGAAGGTGACCGGGCAACGCTCAACATAAAAACTCGGCCAGCCCTTATGAACTGAAGAACGGGAAGAGGGAGACAGATCAGTCAGCTACTTCCAGGTGCTGCGGACACAGCGAGGAGTCGTAAGCGTCATCAATCACATACGGCGGTTATCTATAGGAACCCTCATCTTTTGATGCGCCCTGGTCTTTTGCCGGACTGCCATCTTTTACAGAGGTGCCATCGTTTGCCGCGCCGCCGTCTTTTGTGGAGTTGCTGCCCATTGCGGGGCTGCCGTCCTTTGCGGAGCCACTATCATTTGCAGAGGCCCCATCTTTTGCCTGAATCAGCAGGATCTGCTGGGCACTCCCGCCGACAGTGACAATATTCACAGGGGACAGGCCTGGTTTTAGCTCGGGCACAATGGCTTCAACGGTTCCCTCATCGACATACTTGAAGTTATTCTTCTCGGAGCGGGTTCCCCCGCGGCTGCCGAAAGACACATCCTGCAAGCATTCCTTGCTCTGGAAGTTCTCACCCTTGATGGTAATTTTTTCGCCTGGCTTGACGGGGTCCGGCGTGACCTTCGTGATCTTGGGCCGCAGGTGAGTCTCGCAGTTCGCCGCTTTGTCAACCTTGTCGCCGGGTCCGCCGACGGACGGGACGTCATAGGCGCCGGAGCCCAGCCCCGGAATATTCACATCCGAGAGAACACGTGCAGGGAAGTACAGAAATAAAACAAACATGCCAAGGATCGCCGTGACCTTAGTCATTGTCGTTCCTTTCACTGGTCAAGATTAAGAATGAAAGCGGTCCTATGACGACGCCGATGCTAGCACTGGTTTTTCGAAGGGTCAACCCAGCAATGGTTGCATGATATTTTACGGCGTTGGCTCATAATCACCACGCAGACCGAAGGGAGGCGGCAGGTTGGTGGTGGTATGTTCGATTTTCTTGATCGCCTGTTCGGCCTTGATGTCCGATGACCTTGGTTTGCGATTTGGGCCTTTAACGGATGAGGCGAATGAGGAGATTTTACGGACCGCCTTCTGCACATAACAGTGAGGGCACTCTGTCTCCGAAGCAATGGCATTCATCGGCTGCTGCTCCTCAAAATCTCGTCCGCAGCCTTCACAATGGTACTCGTATATTGGCATTGCTCAGCTCCTTATGTGATCGGCCGCCCGAATCATCGCGTTGTTCGCGATTCGTCTATTATAGAATGCGGGGCCATTGCAAATCCAACAGGCGATAGCGACCCGCGCCTTCTGTAGTAATCCTACACAATTCCGGGTTAAGATATGGACCAAAGCCGGCAGGTGGACCAAAGGTTCAAAACCCAGCGGCCCGGATGGGTTGGGTGGGTTGGGTGGAATGGGCGCTCGTGGGTGATGAACCACCAAACGAGTCTGTCTCGGTGCAGGCAAAAGTACATAAAACATAAGGTGTGGGAGGCTAAGATGCCGTTATTGCTTAGAAAATTCAAGTTGCCCAATGGAACTGTGCAACAGGAGCGTATCGATGATGAGGACCGCATCAATCGCTATCTGCGGTTGTTTGAAAAAGAAGATGTGAAGAAACTTGAAACCGGAAAGCCTGTCTGGATTGAAAAGGATGAGTGGCAACTCATTCCCGATGATCAACCGCAAGCCTGACATCGTTGTGGCGCAGAAGTTCGCGAACAGTCGCTGGGTAAAGGATGGTTTTCTAGACAACCGGGTGGCCGGCCGAGTCGTCGGCCGAGTAAACTTTGCGGCGATCGGACCGGTTGATTTCTTTCTACACGGGGATTTCAAAGGCGAGATTCACGGCAAGCTGATCAACTTCAGTAATCCTTCCTTTGAGGACGATGATGTGGCCGGCCATGCCCTGGGGGAGATGGAGAATCCTCAAACCGGCACTGTCAATTTGATTTCGTTCGATCCCCATCCAAACCTTCTTCCGCATCCTTATATCGAGTGGTTCTCGGACCGCGACAATCACTACCGCATCGAATTGACGGAAGGTGCTGCGCGCATTGCTGAGGATCAGGAGGCTGAAGCACTACAAGCCGAGCTCACTGCCATTGCCGATCGCTTGGCGCCTCTCCCCGCGGCTCCTTCCAGATCGCGCACAGACTCCGACTGGGTCTAACAAAGGGGACTCCCTGCTTCTCGTTCTTGTGTTTTAAAAGGACTGGCTGCTTTCGTTTTAGTCCCGCGAAAAGTTGCCGGTCCCCGTTTTTTCTCCCCGTTTCGTCTCAAGGGTGTATTTCCGTTCGTGCTGAGCGTGTCGAAGTAGCCGATCGTTCGGCGAGCCACTAGATAATTCTAGTCTCCCCCTCGTGCTTTCGGTTTTACCTGCACCCCATCGACTGTGTCTTATTGACAGTCGATGGGTGACGGCTTACTCTTTCGCACCAGGAGAGGCGGCATGGATCAAGAGCTTGTTCGATACCTGGATGACCGATTCACTCAAGTGGATCGCCGATTTAGTGAGCTGAACGGCCAATTCCACGAGCTGAACGGCCAATTCAGCGAACTGAACGGCCAATTCAGCGAACTGAACGGCTGAGTCCATAGCCTAGACGATCGATTCAGTGGAGTGGATCGCCGATTCAATGAAATGGATGGCCAATTTAGTGAACTGAATGCCCGAGTCCATCAAGTCGATCACCGATTCAATCAAGTGGATCGCCGATTTAGTGAGCTGAACGGCCGGTTCAATGAAATGGATGCTGGGTTTCGTGGGGTGGATGAGCGATTCAATGAAGTGCATGAGCGGATTGATGAAGCCAAACGCCATAGCGGGGTGCTGATCGAAGGGCTTCGCCATGAGCTTCACCTGGTGGCCGATGGTCTGCTCA
>JBBRRL010000096.1:0-7465 GCA_038200775.1 Nitrospirales bacterium | reverse complement strand
GGCTGATCACTGATCTAAGGCGGTTCTCGCGTCATGAGCTGCAGGAACGGCTTGGCAAGCGAGGCCTCGACGTGTACGACAGGGCACGTGCGCAAGATGAGGCGCCGGTTGAGACTTCCTCCGAAACGAAATCCATCAGCGAGCAGGAGACGTTTGCGCGAGACTCCCTGGAGTCCGGCTTCATTGCCGAGCGGCTGAAATCCATGTGCGACAGTCTCTGTGTGCGTCTCTTAGAAAGTGGTTTGACCGGCTTTCGCACGGTGACCGTCACGGTGCGATTTGCGGATTTTAAAACCTGCTCTCGATCTTACACGATGAGCGGGGCCGCCCGCACTTCGGCAATCCTGGAATTTGAGGCGCTCAAGCTTCTGATGCCGTTTTTGGACAGCCGCGAAAATCCGCAGTCGAAATTGATCCGGCTCATCGGCCTGCGAATCGAAAAATTAGGATGAGCCCAACTCGTTACTCCATCGAAGTCAATCGCAGACCGACGATTCCTATGACAATCAGCAAAATGGAGGCAAGCCGGAAGAGATTTCGGGATTCACCGAACAGCACGATGCCGAAAACAGCCGTGCCGACAGCTCCGATGCCTGTCCAGACCGCGTAGCCGGTCCCGAGGGGAATCGACTTGAGCGCCTGCGCCAGAAAACCGATGCTGGCGGTCATGGCCACGAGGGTGCCGATGCTTGACCAGAGCCTCGTAAATCCTTCGGTATACTTTAAGCCGATCGCCCAGACGACTTCAAACACACCCGCAATCGCTATGTACAGCCAAGCCATATAGTCTCCTCAATCAGCGTCTTTCGGATGGTTCGTGTCTTGCTGCATCACGCGGAGTATCTGCTGTTGCCGTTTGGTCAGAAACTTTGTGACCCGCAAGGGATCGTACCGGCGCGGTGACGGTAGAATCGCGGCGAGAAGCGCGGCTTCCGCGGGATCCAGATCTTGCGCCGACTTCCCGAAGTGATGCCGCGCGGCGGCTTCCGCTCCATAGATTCCCTGGCCCCATTCCACCACATTCAAATACAGTTCGAGGATCCGCCTTTTGGTCAAACGTTTTTCCAGAACTCGCGTGATGATCGCTTCATGAATCTTCCGCAAGTAGTTTTTTTCAGGTGACAGATAGAGATTCTTTGCAAGTTGTTGCGTGATGGTACTGCCTCCGCGCCGTAACTCTCCTCCCTCCCAGTTTCGCGAGGCGGCGTCTCTGATGGCATCCCAGTCAAAACCGTGGTGGTGATAAAATGACGCGTCTTCGGCCACGATCACGGCGCGCTGCAGATGCCCGGAGACCCTCGACAGCGGCATCCAGATCCACACCGGCCTAGCCGATCGACCCTGTGCCTTTGCTTCCGTCGTCCGAGCTTCAATGAAAGCGGTGGAGTGTGGATTGGTCCTGGCGAGAGCCGTGACGTCTGGAAATGTGAGGTACCAGTAGACCGTGAGAGCAATTGTGAACGCCCCAACAGCCAGAATCAGTGCTATGACAAGTACAGACCCGCCGGAAATTTGAGCACGGACTGGAGGCGGAGGGTCTCGAATGGCGGACGCTCTAGGCGGACTTGGCGCCTTTTTCCGGGTCCTTGATCAGCAGCGGAGGGCACTTACCTTCGGTGACATCCTCAGTAATAACGCATTCGCGAATCTCGCGTTGGGATGGAATCTCGTACATCACGTCCAGCATGACCTCTTCCAGGATAGAACGTAAGCCGCGCGCGCCGGTCTTCTGCTTGTAGGCTTTGCGCGCTACCGCGACGATCGCATTGTCGGTGAACCGCAGTTTGACCTTGTCGAACGCCAACAGCTTCTCGTACTGTTTGAGCAGCGCGTTCTTTGGTTCCGTCATGATGCGAATCAATGCCTTCTCATCCAATTCGTCAAGCGTCGCGAGCACAGGGAGGCGGCCGACAAACTCCGGAATCAGACCGTACTTGAGCAGATCTTCCGGTTGAACCTGGGAGAGGAGATACCCCATGCGCCGCTCGCTCTTGCCTTTGACCTCGGCGCCGAAGCCGATCGATTTCTGGTTGAGCCGTTGACCCACGATCAGGTCCAGGCCCACAAAGGCACCGCCGCAGATGAACAGGATGTTGCTCGTTTCTACCCGGATGAATTCCTGATGCGGATGTTTCCGGCCGCCTTGCGGCGGAACATTCGCCACGGTTCCCTCGATCAGCTTCAGCAAAGCTTGCTGAACCCCTTCCCCGGAGACATCGCGGGTGATTGAAGGGCTGTCGCTCTTGCGGCTGATCTTGTCGATCTCATCGATGTAGACAATCCCGCGTTCAGTCCGCTCGACATCGTAATCGGCGGCTTGGAGCAGCTTGAGAATGATATTCTCCACATCCTCGCCGACATAGCCCGCCTCCGTCAGCGTCGTCGCATCGGCGATGGTGAACGGGACGTCCAGGATACGCGCCAGCGTCTGCGCTAGTAGTGTCTTACCCGTGCCGGTGGGGCCGATCAGAAGAATGTTGCCCTTCTGCAACTCCACTTCATCCATGGAATTGGCGTTGATCCGCTTGTAGTGATTATGGACGGCGACCGAGAGGACCTTCTTGGCGCGCTCCTGCCCGATGACATACTGGTCCAGCGTGCGCATGATCTCCTTCGGCTTCGGAAGCTTCGACGAGATCGTCTCCTGCCGGCCTTCGAGATCTTCGGCAATGATGTCGTTGCACAAATCCACGCACTCATCGCAGATGTAGACGGTGGGGCCCGCGATCAGCTTGCGAACCTCTTCACGTCCCTTTCCGCAAAAGGAACACCGCAGCTGGGCTTCTGTCTTTTCTTGCTTGGGCATGAGGGTTTTTGCGCGCTCCTATTTTCCGTTCTTGTCCTTATCCTTATCGGTGGTAATTTTCATGTCCTTAAGGTCCTTCACCGGCCGGAGCTCTTTCGGCACACGTACAATTACCTCGTCGATGAGGCCATAGAGCCGGGCCTCCTCGGCCGACAGGAAATAGTCGCGCTCGGAATCATGGTGCACACGCTCAATTGTTTGGCCGGTATGCTTGGCCATGATTTCGTCAAGGCGTTTACGAATCTTGATGATCTCCTCGGCCTGGATTCCGATATCGGTCGCCTGGCCTTGGAAACCGCCGCTCGGCTGGTGGATCATGATCCGCGCGTTCGGGAGGGCGTAACGCTTGCCCTTCGTTCCCGCCGTGAGAAGGAGGGAACCCATGCTCGCCGCCTGTCCCACACAGATTGTTGCAATCGATGGCTTGACGTACTGCATCGTATCGTAGATCGCCAGGCCTGCGGTGACTAAACCGCCCGGCGAATTGACATAGATGTTAATGTCCTTCTCGGGATCTTCGGCTTCAAGGAACAGCAACTGCGCGATGATCACGTTCGAGACCGTGTCATCAATCGGGGTCCCGACAAAAATTATTCGGTCTTTCAGCAACCGCGAATAGATGTCATAGGCACGTTCGCCGCGGTTTGTCTGCTCAATGACCATCGGAATTAGCATTTGGCCTGATTCTCTCATCTGTCGTTGTCTCTCAATCGTAGGATCCGAAATATGGCGGTTGTGAGCATCGCTATATTTGAATAATGGCTTTTTGATAGACGAATTGCAATGATTTATCGGCGAGAATTCGCGAACGCAGATCTTCGAGGGCCTCCTGCCCGCCGTTCAACAGTAACTTTTGGATCTCCGCGGTCTCGACTTTCATTGCGCGGGCCATGAGCTTGCATTCATGTTCGACGTCTGATTCAGCGACGGCGAGTCCTTCTTTTTTGGCGATCGCTTCCAACACCAACCCGAGCCGGACTCGCTCTTTGGCTGTCGGGAGAAACTCCTCGCGAAGCTTGCGAGCCTCTTCAGGCGGCATTTCATCGCCCGCGCCTTGCGCCTCCCCCCAGGTCGTCCGGCGTCGCTGGCGGGCATTTTGAACCATGGCGTCGAGTTCGCGCTGTATCAGGGACTCGGGCAGGTCGAAGTGATGCACGTCCACCAGCCGCTTCATGAGCTCATCCTTATATTTTTCTTCGATGTCTCGTTGAAGCCCTTGCTCCAGCTGCGCTTTCACTTTGTCACGCAGCTCGTTCAATGTCTTATAGTCACCGAGGTCTTTTGCGAATTCGTCGTCAAGTTCCGGCAGCACCTTTGATTTGAGCTCCAATATGGTAGCGCGAACAGTCAAACCCTTGCTACCAGGTTCTGCGTCTGTTGGCCGGGCCACTTCTACGGCCTGGCCTTTTTTCTTTCCGAGCAGGGCCTCATCCAGCACAACACCCCAGACGCTCGCTTTGTCTCCCACCCGGATCAGAGGATTCTCGGGCTTGACTCCTTCCGAAGGCGTCTCACCCTCGAACGTCTCAGTCCGCACCTGCACGTAGTCACCCTCGGCGATCTCCCGCTCCTCTTGCACCACCTCCAACTGAGCGTGTTGCTGCCGCAGGATCTGCATGGCCTTCGCCAGTTCCTCATCATCGATGGTCCGGGGGTCCTTTTTAAGAGTCAGGCCTTTATACTCCCGCAACTCGAAGATTGGTTTGATCTCGACGGTGGTCGTGAAGATGAGAGGAGCGCCCTTTTTGATCTTCATGCGTTCCAGGGGAGGAATATCGACGGTGACAGGATCGAACCCCGTCTCCTTCATCGCGCGGCGGTAGTAATCCGGAATGAGTTCCCGGAGCACATCATCCTCGATTGCTTTCGCGTACCGCTTTTCAAGCATAGCCAATGGAGCTTTGCCGGGACGAAATCCGGGAATATGCACTCGCCGCTTCAAATCGGCATACGCAGCGTCAAACCGTTGAGTGACATCCTCCGCCGGCACTTCAATTTTGATGGACCGTTGGACTGGTCCCAGTTCGGTGACTTCTAGTTTCATCCTTCGGTCCCAAGGTTATTCACCATTTGCGAGAAATGGTGCGAGAGGGGGGACTTGAACCCCCACGGTTGCCCACGAGATCCTAAGTCTCGCGCGTCTGCCAGTTCCGCCACTCTCGCAGAAAAGACAGGAGGTACTCGGTATCTAACGTAACGTGCCGTCAAAGTCAACATTGCGTCAAGCTCTTCTAGGCCGAGTCTCGGCAAGATTACAAGATGAAATCCTGCTCGTACACTTCATAGGCCGTCAGGCCCATCCCTAGGCGGACATACACCGCTTGGGCCTTTCCATTCTCTTTGGCGACGTACAGGCGGACGCCGCACACATCCGCGCGACCGCGCGCGTCCCGCAACACATACTCATGCATCGTTCGGTAGACCCCGCGCCCTCGCATGCTCGGCTCAACATACACGCTCTGAATCCACCAGAATACACCGTTTCGCCAATCGCTCCATTCATAGGTAAGCAACAATTGCGCAACGACCCGGGACGTTGTCTCCGCCACCAGATAATAGCCGTGTTCCGATGACGCCAATACCGCAGCCGTTCCTTGGCGAAGTCGGTCCCGATCCAATGTTCGGCCTTCTGTTTCATCAGCCATCGCCGCGCCGAAACGGACTAACGTCTCAAGATCCGACTGCCGCGCCGCCCGCACCGTCACGCCTTCGGCGTCGGAGGGTGTACTCATGGAGTCTGCGGAGGCGTAGGTGCGGCCGGAAGCACCTTGAATCGAACCAGGTTCAGCAGACTGATGTCGTTGACCTGCTGCCCATAATGAATCTCCACGCGATAGTTCCCGATTGGAAAACCGCCCGGCGGCTTTTTCATCATCATGTATCCTCCGGTGTCTGAAAATTCAAAATGCGCGCGGTCGGTATGCAACAGCCTTCCGATAGGCTTGCCATCCGGATCTTCCAGAATGAATCGCGCGAGCAATTCGAACATATCGAACGCGGATTGCTTCAATTCCATCACCACATAGATCTCGGGAGTGTCCGGGGCAAACGACGTCGTCGGGTCGGTAGCGCGGATCATATGATAGCCTGCCTGTGCCGTATCGATTTCGGCCCCGCGGGCGGTGAGGATTTTATTAAACAGGCCCGCGGCGCCTTTTTCACTGACCGGGTCGACCAGTGGGATACTCGGATAGGACGCGCCGGAGTGAGTCGGCCACGCCAAAGCTAACGAGACGCCGGTTGCCAGCATGCTGGTGGTGAACTGCCGCGCAAAACTCATTGTGGAGGGGCATCCGCTCCGAGAGGCGTCGGCCTAGGGGCAGCAGCGGCATTGATGAGTTCCCTGTCCACCGCCGCTCGCAAAGCCTCCAAGGTTTGAAACCCACCAAAGTAGCGTCCGTTGATGAAAAATGTCGGCGTACCGTTGATTCCCAATCGCCGGGCTTCCTGCAGGTCTTTCAACACGGCCACTTGGGGGCGGCCGCTTGATAGGCAGCTGCGAAAGGCCTCTGTATCCAGTTGGAGATCGTTTGCGAGTTGCAAATAGTCAACCGGCATCGGTGCGTGTGAGAAGAGAACGTCATGGTAAGGCCAGAATTGTCCCTGCTCGTAGGCGCAATGCGCCGCTTCTGCGGCAGGCTGCGCCCCAGGATGCGCAGGCAGCGGAAGGTCGCGATGTACCAAACGGACCTGCCCGGGGTAGAGGGTTCGAAGTTGTTTGAGCACTCCCACGCTCTCCCTACACACGGGACATTCGAAGTCTGCATATTCGACGATCGTGACAGGGGCAGACACCGGGCCGAGCGACGGATCGTTCCCTTCGAGAAGCTGAAGGAGAGGCGGATCCGGCGGGCGAAAATCCATGGAGACGTTCGCTTCCGCCGATAAGCGCTGAAGAAGGCGATGCAGGCCCTCATGGGCCCGTTGCCGCAAAAGCCCATTGCGGATCTGCTGTCTCGCAAATTCTGGCGTCTCGCCATCTAATGTGTTGGACGCATCCGCGCTCGACTCATCTCGCGCACGCTGGCGGACCTCCTGATACCGCGCCTCAACGTCTTCGTCGGACACAGTTGCTAATACTGGTTGGATTTGTTCTGTCACATAGGCGGAGATGGATTTTCCTGCCGCAGCCGCCGCTCTTGCGAGAAGCTCATCCGCAATCTTCTGATCAAGACGCTTGCGGACCAAACGGTACTTCTCCATCTCAAGATCGAATAAGGGTATGACTAAGCTCTGCTCGACCTCACGCGCCGTGACCGCACGGCCGCCCACGGTGGCGAGAATGCTGTTGTCTGCCTGCGGACTACTAGGCGCAAACGCGAGGATGCTCATGACGCCGAGAGCGAAGATGGCGGAGGATCGTGACATGGATACCACCTTCATAATACGCATGCGGCGAAGACCGGCGCAAGCTTCACCACGAGTGACTTCACCAGTTACTCGACGGAATCGACGAGGTGCCTTGGGACCGCAAGGTGTTACACTCTGGGCAATGACGCGCTGCGGGCTTCGACCAAATCCCTCACTCGTTGTAACCGCCCGCCCTGGGCTGCGCCAGGACGCATCCCTTTACCCCATTGCACCCGCCCGCCCTGGGCTGCGCCAGGACGCATCCCTTTACCCCATTGCACCCGCCCGCCCTGGGCTGCGCCAAGACGC
>JBBRRL010000095.1:0-7474 GCA_038200775.1 Nitrospirales bacterium | reverse complement strand
GGCCAACGATCCATAAAAATGTGATTGGGATAGCGAAAATTCCAAGATCGAATGTGCCGCCTCCAAGAGTAGAAAGATATTCAACACGGATTCCAAACCAGATGGCAATCCCAGCGGCTGCTGCCTGGAAGAGAAGCTTCAGCAAAGCTGGAAGAGGACGCAGGTCGTCCCAGACACCGATGAGAAAAATGGTGACTGCTCCAAGAAACACGGGTGTCCATGCCTTCAAATCGAGGATAAACTCTCGAGTCGCTAGTTCGAGCCCGTGGGCTCCAAGGATCGCTATGCCTATCGCAAGAGCGACGCTGATGCCGCCCAGCCGTGGAATCGGGACACTGTGAATCTTGCGTCCGCCCGGCATATCCACCGCGCCCAGGCGCAATGCGATATCGCGCACGACTGGTGTCAGTGCGAGCGAGACAGAATAGGCAATAAGAGTGAGAACGAGATAATTCAGCATAAGGTTTCGGGAGGTGCCTTGTTTAGTTCAAACGCGTTGTGAGGAGTAGACTGCGGTCTTCACTTCATGAAGTGACTTCACAACGATGCGGGCAATTCAATAGCGCCGTGAAAAGGCGGGAATCAATAGGAGAACACTTAGATACTAAGAGTCGGACTGCGAGTACTGAACAGGAGCAGGCAATCTCTCCTGCGGCGAGCAAGAATTCTTCAACAACTCTTCATAGACCGCGAGGGTCTCTTCTGCAATCAGTTCTGCAGAGAATTCGCGCAGAACGAGTTCTCGTCCGCGCATTCCCATACGCATACGCAGCACGGGATTGTCTAGCAACAGGCGGATTGCCTTGGCTAATGCTTCCGGGTCTTTCGGCGGGATCAGGAAACCATTCTCTCCATCTCGGACGATATCGGTGCAACCAGGGATTGAAGTGGTCACGACTGGTTTGGCACACGCGCATGCTTCGAGCAATATTTTAGGAAGGCCTTCGCCATAAAAAGTGGGGAGCACGACCACCTGGGCACGTCCAAGAATCTGGGGCATGTCATCACGATGTCCCCACCATTCAATTGCCCCTTCATGCTGCCAGGCTCGAAGCTGGGCTTCAGAGATCCTGGTTGGACTACCCGGATCAAGCCGGCCTACCAGGATGCACCGGGCGTTCATCTTTTCTTGTTTGAGAAGCCTGGCGGCTTGGACGAAATCGCCAACCCCCTTGTCCCATAGCATCCGACAGGCAAGAAGAACGATTGGGGTCCCCGGGTCTTCATGCTGAGGAGAAAAAGCACTGATATCGACGCCGGCACCTCGAATAATCACTGTTTGGTCGCGGCGTACAATTTTCTGTCGAACTAATTCTTCGCAATTTTCGCTGTTCTGCAAAATGACGCGAGAGTTCCGAAGTCCGAGAGCGGATCGAAGAGCGGCCTTCACTCCCATACGCATGAGATGCGACTGCCATGTGCTCGCGACGAATATGAAGCCCAGCCCACCAAACGCGTTCACCACCGCTGGAACCCTAGCTAAGCGGGCGGCCCACGTACCATACAGTATGGGCTTCATGGCCACATGATGGACAATATCGGGTCGTTCTCGTCTATAGAGCTTGGCAAGCTTCATCACAGCGACCAATTCCCGCAGCGGGTGCCTGCCCTTTTTCAAAAATGGAATCGGAATATACTTAAATCCTTCCTCCTCGATCCATTTCCCATTATCTTCCGCGAGTGTCGTGATGAGAACCTCCATCCCGGCATCCCGGGCTGCCCTGGCGAGATCCAGCCGATGGGACCGGAAATACCAATCCTCAGTGATTAACAGCAGCAGACGTGGTTTCGAGAGCTTGAACTTTCTCTTCGAGCCTACGCTATGAAGGCGCTCAACGCTCCTTATTGCGGATGGATGTATTGCGTTGCTCATAGTTCCCATCTTGTTGTTTGGATGTGTGGAAGTCACTGTCGTATCATTCTCAGAGTAATACGACATTCCCTTGGCTGGTATTGACACCCTGAGTTGCATTACGCGTATCGAAAACTTGCGGCGCGTGACGCACAATCAATTCGTAGTCAAAGGCGGAGTGGCCGGTCAGGATAAGGACGCAGTCGCTCTGCGCGAGTACTGACGCCGTCAGATCCACAGACTCGTACGTCTGTCCATTCACTTCCATCTGAGGAGTGAACGGATCGGTGTATGAAAGGTTCGCGCCTTCCTGCTGTAACAACTCCATGACCTTACTTGCAGGCGATTCCCGTGGATCAGCCACATCCGCTTTGTAGGCCACTCCTAGAACAAAGATCGCCGCTCCATTGAGACATCGCTTTCTTCGATTGAGCAGCCGTTGCAGCTTTGCCACCACATACTGCGGCATAGCCTCGTTTATTTCCCCCGCCAACTCGATAAAGCGCGTATGAAAGCCGTACTCCTTCGATTTCCAAGCAAGGTAGTATGGATCCAACGGAATGCAATGCCCACCGACTCCTGGGCCCGGGTAGAACGCCATGAAGCCAAAATTCTTTGTGGCGGCCGCATTGATCACTTCATACACGTTGAGATCCATACGGTCGCAGAGAACCGCTAATTCGTTCACCAATGCAATATTGACCGAGCGGAAAACGTTCTCAAAGACCTTGGTCATTTCCGCGACCCGGGGGGACGACAGGGGAAAAATCTTGACGATCGACTGTTCATAGAAAATGGTGGCCACGGTGAGACAGGCAGGTGTAACGCCACCCACGAGCTTGAACGTGTTATGCGTCTTAAATGCGTGGTTGCCCGGGTCCACGCGCTCAGGTGAAAACGCAAGGTACAGCGTGTGCCCTATCTTTAAGCCTCCCTCCGTCAGAAGTGGCAGCAAGACTTCCTCGGTCGTTCCGGGGTACGTGGTGCTCTCTAGGATCACCAGTGTGTCAGGACGGGCATGCTTCGCGAGTTCCCGTGTGACCTTTACAATCGCGCTAATGTCGGGTTCCTTGTTTCGGTTGAGTGGGGTCGGCACGCAGATCATCACGACATCGCACTCGCCCAACACCCCGAAGTCGGTCGTTGCGGACAATCGTCCTTCGCCAACCATCTGCCGGAGTTCGTCATCATTGACGTCGGAAATGTAGTTTTCTCCACGGTTGATGCGCTTCACCTTTCCCACGGCCTCATCCAGTCCGAACACTCGGTATCCGGTCCTTGCTTGCAGCACGGCCAACGGCAAACCAACGTATCCAAGTCCGATCACTCCAATGATTGCAGAGTGATCTTTGATTTTGTCGAGCAGAGACATTTTTTCCTCCATCAATACCAGTGAATACTAAAGGTCGAACGAGGTGTTTCGAAGAAGACTAAAGCCGACAGGAACCGCGACTAGCAGTAGGATTTTGGTCTTTTTAACAAGCGCGGGATGTCATGTCCCGTGACGCTCGTGCTCCAACCATGCTTGAAACATGAGCACCACCCACAACTGATACTGCCAGTTGTGCTTCCCGGAGAGGTGCTCGGCCCATGCCTTACGGATGGGCTCGGCGTAGAAGAACCCATCATCCCGCAGCCGTTTTTCGTCCAAAAGCTCTTCGGCCCATTCCCGAAGGGGCCCACGCAGCCAGACATCTATTGGTACGCCAAAGCCCATCTTGGGCCGATCGATTAAGGCTGCTGGTACATAACGATAGAGAAGTTGCCGCAACAACCATTTCCCCTGACCGTTACGGATTTTCATTGACAAGGGAAGTTGCCAGGAGAACTCGACGACACGATGGTCCAGGAACGGAACGCGCGCCTCGAGGCTCACCCCCATGCTCGCACGGTCCACCTTTGCCAGGATGTCGTCAGGCAAATAGGTCATCATGTCCAAATACATCATGCGATGGGTGAAGTCCTGAAGATTTGCCCAACGCGTACGGTCCGTCAAAGCCGTTGGAGGTTCAGAACCCCCTCTCACCAAGGAACTGGGGTCTTTCCATTGTGATATAAGTCTCAGGTAAAGCGTTTCAGGGTCCTTCGCTGTGAGGATCTCTGCCAGTTTTTGTAGTTTGTCCCCCGGGTTCCGCATCTTGATGTTGTTTGGCAGCATGGGAGCTATCCCTTGGAACATGGCTTCCCACGACTCCGGTGACAACATCCTCAACCCTTTAGCGACGAGGGTTCTGGATCCGCTGGGCATCCAGCCCATCTTTTGCCATATGCTCCGGCCCCAGAAATAGCGATTATATCCCGCGAACAGTTCATCCCCTGCGTCTCCCGACAGAGCCACTGTCACATCCCGACGGGCCAGTTCTGAAATCAAGAACGTGGGAATTTGCGAAGAATCCGCAAATGGTTCGTCATACAGAGTGGGTAGCCGCGGGATTACGGCCATTGCTTCTTCAGACCGCACGTACAGTTCTGTGTGGGCCGTCCCGAGGTGTCGCGCCACCGCTTTTGCGTCATTGGCTTCGTTATACCCGGCCTCATGAAAGCCCACAGTAAAAGTTTGCACCGGTCTCGCGCTTTGCGCCTGCATGAGCGACACGATGGTGGAGGAATCGATCCCACCTGAAAGAAATGCGCCCAGAGGAACGTCTGCTACCATTCGCATTTTGACCGCATCCCGAAGTAAACCGTCCAGATGAGCGACCGCGTCTGTCGTGGATCCGGGAAAAGGCTCAGCGACGCCTCGTTCGGCAGCATCCTGTACGGACCAATACGGGATGGACACAGGAGAACAATGGGTTTCGGTCCGTGAAATCGTCACAATCATTCCAGGTTCTACCTTAGAGATGCCGGTATAGATCGAGTAAGGGGCGGGGATGTAGTTGTGACGCATATACAGCGTCAAGGCATCGCGATCCAGTTGCGAATTAAAGTCGGGATGCGGCCGCAGGGACTTCAATTCGGACCCGAATAGGAAGCTCTTGCCCATCCATCCATAGTACAGGGGCTTCTCGCCCATCCGGTCACGAACCAGGTGAAGTTGCCTTTCTTGGCGATCCCATAGAGCGAAGGCGAACATGCCGTTAAAGCGTGTCACTGCTGGGACAAGCCCCCACTGCGAAATGCAGGCGAGCATCACCTCCGTATCTGAATGACCACGAAACCCATGCCCTAAGACTTCCAAGTCGCGACGCAAGGCGTCGAAGTTGTAGATCTCGCCGTTAAAACTTATGACATAACGCCCGCACACGGAATGCATCGGCTGGTGACCTTCGGGCGAAAGATCTACGATGGACAAGCGCCGATGTCCTAACGCGATCCCGGCTTTGGCATCGGCCCACACACCGCAATCGTCTGGTCCGCGGTGGCGAAGAGTATCCACCATCTTCAGAGCGGTGGACTCAAGCTCACGGGTTCCGAACCTATGAGACGTATCAAGAAATCCGCTAATCCCGCACATTCAGCCCACCTTTCAAGAAGACGCCCATATCAGGCAGCTCCCTCGATTAAAAAGCCTTTTTCTGACTTGCTGTCCGCGAGTTCCTGGTAGACATCCTGGTACCGCGCCACAATATCTGGCAAATCATAATTCTTTTTGATGCGAGACCGACCGGCCATGCCCATAGAGATTCGTGCTTCCCGCCCGAGTTCAATTAGCTGACATAAGGCTTTCGCGAGCTCTGTCGAGTTCTGAGGTGGCACGACCAAACCCGTTTGCCCGACGATGAGCGCCGAATCGCCTACGTCCGTGACCACGCATGGTACTCCACAGCTCATTGCTTCCCCAACTACGCTTGAAAAAGATTCCCCGAAGGATGAAGAAACCGCAATATCCAGGGCTGCAGTCAGGCGGGCAATGTCATGCCGCCTTCCGACAAGCCGGCAGCGTTTACGGATCCCGGCCTCTTGTATCCATGCCGTAAGCTGAAGATTGTCCCACGTCACTTCGTCTCCACAAAGCAGGAAATGTACGTCTGGCCAATCATGGTGAAGCAATGCGGCTGCCCGAATAAAGTTATGATGGTCTTTATGGGGATGAAACCGACCGACCAAACCAATAATAGGAGATTCTTCAGGAATTTCTAACTCCTTTTTGACAGATCGACGGGCGGCCTCATTCGGCTTATACATCGTAAGGTCGGAGCCGTTCGGAATGACGATCATCTTCGTGGCTTCATACCCCACGGCGGCATGCACTTTACGTGATGCTTCGGAATTACAGATGATCCGGCTCGGCAGCCAGTGTGAGGCTAAGGCGCATGCCTTGACGGTCTGAAGCGTAAGCCATCTGTTTCCTTCGCGGCTTAAATCGCCTTGGCGAATCCCCCACACTACCGGGATACCACCGGCCAGCTTTGCGGCCATGCCGCCGATAAGGTCGGCATGGTACATCCAGGTGGAAATTACAGCTGGCCGGTCTGCCCGAAGCCAACGGGCGAGTCGTAACACGGAGACGGGATTCGGCACCCCCGGCCGCATCCCTAGGGATCGCAACCGTACCGGTAACGCTTTGAATTTCTCTTGCAACGGCCCCAAATCAAGATCTATTAGTGAGACCACCTGAACGCTGAATCTGGTTGGGTCCATGCCCGATAGGAGTTTATACAACATCGTTTGGGCCCCGCCAACCTCGAGACTCGTGATGAGAAAAAAAATAGAAATTGGCGCTATATGTCTTTCATTGAGCGGCAACCCGGGCCCGGCCAAATGAGTTTGCTCAATGATGAAATTTTCGTCAAGAGTTGGCTGCGAGTACATCTATAAGTTCCTTGCTAACTCGACACTACGCTTTATACTCCGATACAATGACCTAGATGGAACTGCCTGCATCTTGAAGTATTAATGACACATACTTTCGTAGCTTGGCCAGATGTCACTTCGGTAAACCATTTTAATTCAAGCCCTTAGCACGAAGTTTTCCCAGCCACTCTGGCATCGCCATTGCACCTACTTTGCCATTGCAGTTGGTAGTCCGACCTCTCCGTGCAGGGAGTGCGCACCGCCCGAGATGCCTTGACGGCGTCCGCCTGTGAGTTTCTCGATTAACATTCCAGCGAAAGGTGCCTTATGGTGAAAATTCTTAATGGATATTTGCGTCCGAAGAGTTTCATGCTTGCACTTGTAATAGGCGTGACATTTATTCTCGTCAATTCATTGGCAAGCTTAGAAAATTGGCTTGATATAACGCCTCTCGTATTTGCTCAGACTCCTCTAAATCCCCTGAATGTGACAAGCGCTATTTACGATACGGGCAATAGCTTTGTTGTACTCCAGAGTTTTGGAACTCCACCAGACACGGGGCAAGGGACACTCTCCACACTGAGAATTTTTGAAGATGGAAGAGAACTTGGCCCTGCCCATTCCTGGCATTCCATGATTCGGTATGTAGGTATGGGAAGATTCAGTCACTGGGGTGGTAGCGATGGCAACTCGCCTAGTGCTGTCTATTTTTCTGCTTCCGATAATTCTGATCCAAGGCAAAATGGGAGAATGTACACCTATCAGATCGATGTTCAACCGCCCCCACCGGCGCCAGCGCTGCCGACCTTGCCCCCGCCGCCATCCCTGCCCCAGCCTGACCTCCCATCCCTTCCCCTGCCGCCATCCCTGCCCCAACCTGAGCTC
>JBBRRL010000094.1:0-7475 GCA_038200775.1 Nitrospirales bacterium | reverse complement strand
TCCCACAATCCATCCGTCAGGCCGCGGAGCGATTGAGCACCACCGTGTCCCGCAGGCACGCCGCCCCGTTCACAACTGACCCGATTGGTGATGCGAGAGTTATCGTCGAGTACCTCACGGCTAACACCGGAAAGGTGTCCGATTCTGTTCTCGACCATCCCACACTGAGCAGGCGCTACTTTTGCCCTCGACGTGAGGCGCCTTCCGATATCTTCTGGATCGAGTGTGAAGAGGCACGCCTTGCGTGCGCTTATGTCGCGCCTCACCCCGGCGCTCTCACCCTTGTGCATTTCCATGGAAATGGCGAAGTGGTGGCTGACTACTTCCCCGAGCTGGCTGCCGATCTGACGGCCCTTGGAGTCAATGTCCTCTTTGTGGAGTATCGAGGCTATGGAGCGTCGAGCGGGGAGCCAGGTCTGGCCCGCATGCTTGATGACGTCCCCGCAATTGTCACAGCTCTTCCGGTCAGGCCAAGTCAATTGGTGGCCTTCGGACGATCATTAGGGTCGTTTTATGCCATCGAGCTTGTGCATCGTTTCCCGGACGCTGCAGGGCTTGTCATCGAAAGCGGGATCGCCGATCCTCTGGAGCGCATTCTGCTGCGAGCATCCCCTGAAGAACTGGATACAACTACTCCTGAACTCGCAGCCGAGGTGGGGGCTCGGCTCGATCCTCAAGTCAAACTCAACGGTTACCCCGGTCCCGTCTTGGTGCTCCATGCGAATGAAGACACCATGGTCGATGCCTCTCATGCGGTGCGCAATGCCGGTTATGCCCGGCGCGCCACCTTGCATTTACTGCCCGAGGGTGATCACAACAGCATCTTCAATGACAACCGTGACGAGTACCTCGCCGCACTTTCGGAGTTCCTCAAGGGTATTTAATATGGGGTTACAACACGGAGCATCCTTCACGGACTCTCTTAAAGGCGAAGAGCGTAAACGATTTTATGAACGCAACAGGCCTATCGCTGTGTGGATGATCGTCATTGTGCTGCTGCTGCCGATTGTGGGGGCCTTTGTCAGCGGTCTTTCGGGGACGGCGCTGGGCGTGGCGATTTCAGTCCTAGCCTACTATCTGACACCGTATGTCGTCGATAAAGTGCGAGCCTGATATTCTGTGGTCACATGAGCCAGGCACGTAACTATTCTTCTGCCTTCAATTTTGCCTCGAGCTCAGCCCAGCGAGCATAAAGTCCCTCCACCTGCCGTGCGGCTTCCTTGAGAGCGTCCACTGCTTTTTGCAGCTGCACGTGGTCCGTTACGATCGCCTGGTCTTCAAGGCGCGCATGACAGGCCGCGAATTCTGTCTCAGCAGCCAGGATTCGCTGTTCGATAGTCATGTGTTCTTGCTGTTCGCGGTAGCTAAGCTTTTTGGATGACAAACGCCGAGTGGGGACACTGTCAGGCGCAGGCGTTGGCGTTTCTTCTGTTTCGAACGCCTTACGCCGAACCCATCTGTCCCACTGCTCGTAATCGGCAAACAGGCCGTGCGCTCCGGTCCCGTCCAAGCCTACAAACTGACTGCACACCTTGCCCAACACATAACGATCGTGGGTCACCAATACCAGCGCCCCCGGAAAGTCCGACAAGCTCTCCTCGAGCACCTCGAGCGTCGGAATGTCGATATCGTTCGTCGGCTCGTCCAACAGCAAAACGTCGGCGGCCTGCAGCATCAAGCGCGCGATGACCGCTCGCGCCTGCTCGCCTCCCGACAAGAGCCCGACGTGCACGTCGAGCTGTTCGGCCGTGAAGCGAAAGCGCTTGGCCCACGAGACAATATGAGTGGGACGGTCTCGATAGGTAACGTACTCACCCGTGTCGGAGAGTGTCCGCCTTAACGTCATCTTGGGATTGAGCTGTTCTCGGTTTTGATCGAAATACACAACGCGAAGAGCGTCCACATGGGAGACTGTGCCGTGATCGGGCTCCAGCGTCTTCGCCAGTAATTTGAGCAGTGTTGATTTGCCGGAGCCGTTCGGGCCCAGGATTCCGAGCGCCATTTTCGGGGACAACACAACATTCAGGTCGTGAATCACTGGCCGTCCGCCAAAGGTTTTGCCGATGCGCTCCGCCACAATCAAGCGTTTGGTCTTCCGCCCGGAGCCGACAAAGTCAATGGCGGTTTCCTGCTGCTGTAATCGTGCGGTGGTTTCTGCCAGCTCCTCCTGCAGGGCCTGGGCGCCCTCCACCCGATACTTAGCTTTCGTCGTTCTCGCCTTGGCTCCATGTCGCAACCATTCCACCTCGCGCCGGACTTTTCCGGCCAAGGCCTGCGCCTGTTCAGCCTGCGTCTCCTGGTACGCCTCTCGCTTGAGGAGAAACTCTGAGTATGTGCCGGGAACGGAATAAATGCCTTCCGGATACCGGGTGTTCAGTTCTGCCACCGTGTTCGTGGCGCGCTCGAGGAACCACCGGTCATGACTCACCATGACCCAGGCCCAAGGCGCCTGAGACATGATCTTTTCCAGCCACTGCATCCCTTCCAGGTCGAGATGGTTCGTGGGCTCATCCAGGAGCATCACATCCGGCGCCTGGACCCACGCGCACGCAATCGTGAGTCGCTTTGTCCACCCGCCGGAGAGATCCCCCACACGCTGTGCGCTTTGCTCAAACCCCATCCTTCCCAAGGTTTCTTGAACGCGCCCACGCCGTTCATCAACTCGGACACCCGACGCAAGCGCGGCGCGCTCAACTTCCTGGATCACTGTCGTCTCAGGATCGTACTGCGAACGCTGCGGGATATAGGCGACGCGAAGCCGTTGGCGTTTGGTCACCAGACCGTCATCGGGTTGCTCGAGACCTGCCAGAATCTTGAGGAGCGTGCTTTTGCCCATCCCGTTCGGGCCGATGATCCCCATGCGATCCTTCTCGGAGATACTGATGGTGAGATCATGGAACAGGCGTTTGGCGCCGTACGCCTTGCTGAGTTTTCGTCCTTGGATGAGAGCAGACACGGATGATCCTTTTGACGCCCCGGCCGGCGCGACAATTTCTTCGGGAACGCCCGCTTGTTGAACCTATGTCGAGACATGGCGTCAAGACGAGGTGGGGGTGGCCGACTCTAGTGTAAGCAAAACCAAGGCATTAAGCAAAAAATGAACGGCAACCGTGGAGCCTTATCTACGAAAGGCGCAGCCGGTCGTGGGGGGCGTGTAGGTCCTGCACCGGACCCAGTGGCACGATGCGGGTCGGATTGATCTCAGTGTGCGTCATATAGTAATGCCGCTTGATGTGATCAAAGTTCACGGTCTCGGAGATGCCGTCGTATTGATAGAGGTCTTTGAGGTAGCCGAACAGGTTGGGATAGTCGATGATGCGCCGGATATTGCATTTGAAATGTCCATGATAGACGGCGTCAAAGCGGATGAGCGTGACGAAGAGGCGCCAATCGGTTTCAACACATTGCGATCCAAAGAGAAAGCGCTGATTTACGAGGCGGGCATCCAAAAGGTCCAGAGCATCGAAGAGACGGCGTACCGCGCGCTCATACGCCTGTTGAGTCGTGGCGAACCCTGCGCGATACACCCCATCATTGACGTTGTCGTAGATGAACGCGTTCAGTTTTTCAATATCACTCTGTAGCGTGTCGCGGTACAAGTCAATCCTGCTGTCCGTAAAGCGGTCGAATTCGCGATTAAACATCCGCATGATGTCATCGTCGGAATTACTGACGATGCGCTTTGTCTCGATGTCCCAAAGCACGGGGACGGTGACCCGCCCCCGGTAACTGGGGTCGGTGGCCTGATAGGCCTCGCTCAAATACTTAAATCCATTAATAGGATCAGCCGAATGTCCCGGACCGTCACAAAATGCCCAGCCGCGGTCATCGCGAAGGGGATCCACGGCAGTCATTCCAATCACATCTTCGAGTTTCTTGAGCTTGCGGACAACAATCGTGCGGTGCGCCCAGGGGCAGGCCCAGGACACGTAGAGATGGTATCGGCGTGGGACAGCTGGGTAACCAGAACGGCCATCCGCAGTGACCCAATCGACAAACTGATCCCCCTGGCGTTTGAACTCGCCGTCCGTTTTTTGTTCAGCAGGAAATTGTGCTTTCATGCTATTTCAGTTGCTCGGATTATTACTCTTTGCGTTTTTGGCTTTCTTAGCGGCTTGTTTTTGATGTTTCTTAGCTGTCCGCTCCTTTTCTTTGACTGCGTCCCCGGCAATGCCGCTACGAATAGTTTCCTGCCCGGCCTTGGCACCGCCTTGACCTGCCAGGGGTGTTGATTCGGATGATTCGCCATACGACACGACCGGACTGGCCAGTATGAAAACGGTGAAAATCAGTGCAATCTGCATCATGGTTGGTCTCCTTGAATTCTGAAAATTATGTGTTTCGTGGTCCATGAGAAGTTTAGCGGTACAGAGGGTTATGGTATAATTAGTACAATGGACGGGCAAACCCGGCTTTGGTGGCGGGGGGCCAGATGTAACCTTTCCCCTCGTTCTGTTGTCTAAGGACACAGGACGGTAGATCGAGGCAAGAATTGCCCTTTTCCGTTGCTGTGCGCTGGTTCACGAGGAGGAGTGTATGTCACGTCTAACCATAGCTATCCTAGCCGCTTGGATACTCATGCTGGCCAGCCCGGTGTCTGCCTATGTATGGCGCTGTCACACGCCGAACGGGGATGTGTGGACGGGTCAGCCCCCGCAATCCGGGGATTGCGAGGAGTTTGACGGGACCTTCAATCCGAATTCCGCGCCTCAAGCTGCGCCTCGTGCTCAATCTGCCCCGCCGGTACAATACCCTCAACCCCAGTACGCTCCGGCGCCGCCGCCCGTACAGTACGCTCAACCACAGTACGCGCCGCCGGCTCCGCCGGTCTATGCGTATCCTTATCCGGCACCGTACCCTGTTCCGTATCCATCCCCTGTTCCGTACCCCTATTATCCCTATGCGCCCCGGTACTATGGCGGCGGACCTGGGATATATCTGGGGCTCCCATTTTTAGGATTCGATTTCCGATTTGGCGGGCACGGGGGACACTTCGGAGGGGGGCACGTTGGAGGGCATCGTTGGCGCTAAGACCGTAAGGCCTTGAGTCGCGTCTATGGCTGAACGGTACTGCCATTGAACTCAATATCAAGTCGCCTTGATTCGCCGCACTTCGAAGTCGAAGTTCATCAAACACAACATGGTGTCCCCCGACGAGGTATAGTTAGCTGTATTAAAGTATAGAAAAAGGGGCAAAGCACACGGTCTTTGCCCCCTTCGAAACTCGTGGACCAATCTTACTCGACTACGATCCGCCGTGGTTTGGTGTCTTCCCGCTTTGGAATCGCGACCGTTAAGAGGCCTTCCTTGTAGGTAGCGGAGACTTTGCTGGGATCAACGTTGTTGGGAAGTCTGAATGAGCGTGAGAACTCCCCCGATCCGATTTCTCTGGCGAAATAGGTACGGTTCGTCGCATCATTCCCTTTGTCCTCGCCCTTTACGGTCAAAACTCCGTCGTCAAAGACAATCTCTATATCCTTCCGATCTAATCCCGGCAACGCGACCTGCACGCAGAATCCCTGCTCGTCTTCGTAGGTGTTGCACGCCGGACTCCAAGCCGGGGCGTGATTGCCGGCCTCAAGAGCGTCTTTCAAAAACTTGTCGACATCAAATGGCGCATAGCTAAGATTAAATGTCATGGAACCCTCCTTTGTGAGCCATACAGCTCGTCTTTTTGCGTAGTTTATAGATAAGTATTAATTGCGGGTTGTAACGGGTTAATGGAATCTGTCTTGGCAGATTCCAGGGCGGGCGGGTGCAATGAAAACTGACGCAAGAAGATAAGGATAAAGCCGATATGAAAAAGACGTCGACGATAGTGTTGGTTATCATTCTCGCATGCCTGGTTTCTGCCGCGGCGACAATGGTACAGGCAGCTGACGTTCAGAAGACGCCGCTCGCCGAGCTCTCCAAGGCCAAAGAGCAACTAACGATCGCCTTGAAGCATGCCGAATTGTCACTGGCTCCGCATCAACCCGGAAGTGGTTGGACACGTCTTCATATGCAGCACGTCCTTAACATCCTCGAAGGCAAGGAGGGCGCCGATTATCAAGGCAAGGTGGAGAATCCAGGTGATGGGTACGGCGTCATACGGCATCTGAAAGATGCCAATGCGTTAGTAGGACCGGACAGCCTTTCGGCTCAGGGCATTGAATTCACATTCGCTTATCTCGACGAGGCTGTCGAGCATGCGAACCATGCCCTACGAGGTGCGACGATGAAAGCGATTCATCACAACGCCGGACTGGTCGGCGGCATGGTCTCAGCAGCCCTAGGTCGAGCTGATCCGGACTCCCCGGTCACAGGCACCCTGACGTTCGCGATGAACGCTCTGGGGCGATCCCGGCCTGATTGACGGCTATGCGGGTATATTGAGACTTGGACTTGTTGAATCCGGTAGCTGTATCGTAGGTTTAAGCAGAGTCTCGACGGCAGAGAATAGGTGAGCGAGGCTGTTGTCGGACACGTTCGGTTCGATCTTCTCAAAGACCTGCTTGAGCACCTCCGGCAGCCGCTTCAGGAGCTTGTTCAGATCAAGGTTCGCGTCTTTGATGCTATCGACGAGTTGAGTCAGCAGGCTTGGAGTATTCGGTTCACCTTCCGTACCAACCTTCTGGGGTTGAATCGCGCGGGGTTCCTGCGTCGAAACAGATTGTTTCTGCGTAGTGGCGATCTGATCGGATTCCTGGAAGTGAAGATCAAAACTCGCTACGGTCCCAAGGTCACCGATATTAAGGACTTGTCCGAGCGCTCCTTCAGCATCGCCCCCAACGAACTGGTTCACAACCTTGTCCAGCGTTCCTACTAGCCTTTGCAAGTCTGCCTCTTCTTGCGGATCCAGTTGACCTTGCACGGATACAGAGATCGAATTGGATCTCTGGACTTCCGAGGCGGTGGCATGAAGGCTTACGTTGCGCTGCGAATCCGAACTTTGCGAGTCTAAACCCGTATAGGAAGCGCGCAGCAATGATTCAGTAGAAAGAGTGATCCGATCACCGCCGGCGGTCACAACCGTGAGGTCGGTATGGGTTTTGGTAATTGCCTTGGCCTGTGACGCGTCTGATGTCCGAAAGTCCTTTGACAAGAGACCGGGGGATGAGGGCAATGGTCGCAGAAAGGAGGAAAGCGGTTGCATATGTCGTCCTTGTCTGAGTGAATATTGCTGAATAATCTTACAGCGGCGTTGTATTTATCGGTGTGTTTTTGAGGAACTTTACGAAGGAGGACAAATCGACAACGCTACAGTCAAATTTGTCGCTTGTCTGTAGTTGATGTCCTTTATTAACCTTAACAAATCTTACCCAAGCTCAGGGCTTCAGGGCTCGATTGAAAGTTTGCCCTAGGGGTAGAGACCACAACAACAGGAGGAACGGGTATGAACAAAGTACTGACAGTGGCCGGGACCGCGCTCTTGAGCCTTTCTTTTCTCTCGCTGGGTTTCGCGGCTCAGGGAGCTGATACGGGTGCGGGAGGAG
>JBBRRL010000093.1:0-7485 GCA_038200775.1 Nitrospirales bacterium | reverse complement strand
CTCCTTTTGCTGGGGGAGCGTTGCCTCGTAATGACAACGGCCTCGTCCGAGTTCAGGCCGAAGATTTTTCCATCGACGTCGAGCTTGCCCGGATTCGCGCGACATCCAAACGTATCGGCGGGATTGCGATCTTCCTAGGCACCGCACGGGATCGGTCCAAGGGCCGTGATGTGAGCGGCATCAGATTTGAGTACTATGAAGGAATGGCGCAGAAGAAGCTTCATGAGATCCGCGAACGCGCGCTTAAGGACTTCGATGTCATCGAAGTGCTAATCGTCCATCGGTTCGGTGATATCCAGGTAGGGGAGAACATCGTCCTGGTGATCGCAGCCGCTGAACATCGCGCAGACGCTTTCCGGGCGTGCAGATGGAGCATTGATGAGCTCAAACAAATCACCCCAATCTGGAAGCAGGAAACCACCCCCGAGGGTGAGATCTGGGTGGAGGAACATCCGTGAGTGCATGGTCTGTGCCTTCTGAAGGAAGGTCGGTTGTGAAGGACGCGTTCGGACGCCCGTTGGGAAGTCTGCGGCTGTCGGTGACGGACCGCTGCAATCTTCGCTGTAAGTATTGCATGCCAGAGGATGAGTACGCCTGGTTGCCGAGAGAAACCCTGCTCACGTTCGAGGAGATGAACAGTCTGACGCAGATGTTCACAGAACTCGGGGTGGAAAAGGTCCGGCTCACAGGCGGCGAGCCGCTTCTTCGAAGAGATCTTGCAACGCTGATACGTCTGTTGCTGCAGAATCCTAGAATTCAGGACTTGGCTCTGACAACGAACGGGATCTTGCTGGCTGAGCAGGCGCAGGTGTTCTTCGATGCGGGTTTGCATCGCATCACCGTCAGCTTGGACACGCTCAAACCCGAGCGTTTTAAGGCTCTGACAAAACGGGACACACACCGAGATGTGCTCGAGGGCATCGAAGCCGTCGGACGCGTGGGTTTCACGGGGCTGAAACTCGACACCGTCGCCATCCGGGGCTTTAACGATGATGAGCTGATCGACCTTATTGAGTATGGCAAGCAGGTGCGGGCAGAGGTTCGCTTCATTGAATACATGGATGTGGGCGGCGCGACTGAGTGGTCGATGAATAAGGTTCTCTCGCGCGCGACAATGCTTGAAACCTTGGGCCGGCACTACGGAACAATCGTCCCGCTGATTGAAGACAGTTCAGCGCCCGCTGAGCGGTTTCTTCTTCCGGACGGAGCCACCTTTGGAATTATTCCCTCTACCACTACACCTTTCTGTCGAAGCTGCGATCGCAGCCGTCTAACTGCCGACGGCATGTGGTATCTATGTCTGTACGCCAAGGAAGGCATTGATCTACGGAAACCGTTGCGTGACGGCGCGACACTGGACGAAATCAAGGATCTCATCCGGTCGGTCTGGCAAAGCCGCAGAGATCGCGGGGCCGAGGACCGCAAGGCGCTGGAACGCCTCGGCGTCCGTGAGGAGAACCTGATAGAAATAGACCGGCTTCGTAAGGACCCTCACCTTGAGATGCATGCCAGGGGCGGGTGACGGGCGAACATTCATCCATGCCTGACTCCCACGTGCTCACCCTCCTATTTTTTGGCTTCTTTCTAGGTATTAGGCACGCTTTGGATGCCGACCATGTCGCCGCAATGATGACCCTTGCCACGGGAAAGCGTACTTTGAGGCGATCAGCTCTGGTTGGGTTTTGCTGGGGCATGGGCCATACGTTGATTCTCCTGATCGTCGGAATGGCCGTCGTATTTTTCAAGCTCACGATCTCATCTACCTGGGCGAAAGTGTTCGAAGCCGGGGTGGGTGTCATGCTCGTGGGCCTTGGAGTGTCGCTCGCGTGGACAATGTGGCGGGAGCGTCTTCATCTCCATTCGCATTTGCACGAGGATGGTCAGGAGCATCGCCATGTGCACGCGCATGGTCGTGGTGAAGCGCATGATCATCTGCATCGATTTCGGTTGGAGTACAAGTCTTTGGCGGTGGGTATGGTTCATGGTCTCGCGGGTAGCGCTGCCCTGTTGTTGCTCGTGCTCGCGACAGTTCCTACCTTGGGCGTCGGGATGTTGTATATCTTGGTCTTTGGCATTGGGTCGATCCTGGGGATGGTGCTTCTAGCCGCGGCGATGAGCATTCCCTTCGCCATGGGTATGGAGAAGTTCGCCCGGGCACAGCAACCTATCAGGATTGTCTCGGCGCTTCTAAGCATTGTCATTGGGAGCAGCATCCTTCTCGAATTAATGGTGCTCTAATTTCTGAGGACTAAACAGAGCGACTCGCTCGCTGTGACATTTGACTTAGGACAAAGTTTTGTCTAGGCTCAACTCTTGATGAAGGCTCTGCAAGCCCGCCTGCATCGCGTCGATCGGCGCACCCCAAAACGAACCCGACATCCTCTTATCTCTGTGTCGGCGCTCCTTCAGTCTCTAAGCCAGCAATAAGATATGGCCAATAAAAAAGATCGACTCACAAATGAGCTCAGCAAGTATGTTGGCCTTGGGCAATGGGCGAAGGCAGTCCAAACGTTGCAGGGTCTGATCCAGCTGGAACCTACCAATACACATTATTATCTTCGTATGGGAGATTATTCGCTCAAGGCCGGCAACAAGGCAGGAGCCATAAAGCACTACTACGAGGCTGCGGATATGTACGTGAAGGCCGGCTTTTCAGTGAAAGCCATAGCGACCTACAAAATGATCCTCAAAATCGCGCCTGGAGAAACGCAGGCGACGGCTCTCATGAAGGCGGTCAATACTCATAGCGGTGGGATAGCCTTTGACGCTTCATTTTTGGAACCTCAGCAGGCGCCGGCGGGCGAAAAAGAGGAAGCAATACTCAACCCTGTGGTCGCGGACGAGCTTCCGGACAGCACCGGCATGGCCGAAGAAGTTCCAGGTTCGGCCCCTGAATCCCTTCCAGATGATTTTGAATATTTGGAAGAGGCTGATCCCCCTCCGCTGGAGGCGTCTTCCGAACTGTTGCCGTCTGATGCTCCTGGGGCTGTCCGGAAACTCTCCGACACGAAAAATATCGATCAGCTCTTTGCCAGTTTTACACCGGATGAATTCGGAGCGATTGTGGAAAAACTCGAGCCTCTGGAATTCATCGAGGGTGAGCGGATTATTGCCGAAGGCGAGGAAGGTGACGGGATGTATCTTATTACTCGTGGCGGGGGCAAGGTCGTGAAGGAGCACAAAGGACAGGAAGTGGAATTATGCGAACTCGGTGAAGGCGAGTTCTTTGGCGAGTTGTCGTTATTGGTTGGGGGGCCGCGCAGCGCGTCGGTTTTTGCCAAGGCAGAAACAGAAGTCTTGAGGCTACGGTCCGCCGATCTCTCCGTCGTTATTAAGCAGTATCCCAGACTCGAGAGCGTTCTCGAGCACTTTGCCCGAGCCATGCACATGAAGATGCGGGACTTGCCGGAATGATCTTCCGCACCCTGCACCGGTGTGACTGATGAATATCAGGATTCTCGGATGCCATGGCTCCGAGCTGATTGCCAGCGAGACCGGAGGAACGGCACACGAATGCAGGGCTTGCGGATTTTTAGTGAACGACACGTGCATGGTCGATGCAGGCTCCATTACGAGCTGCCTGCGCGAATCCGAACAGCAAAAGATCCGTCACGTCCTGCTCTCTCACGCCCATTTTGATCACATTAAAGGATTGCCCTTGCTTGCCGACAACATGGTGGGCAAGACCGGGGGAAGGCACATTAATGTCTGGGGTCTCCCCGAAGTGTTGGCTCTGGTGCGTCGGCATATTTTTAATGGCGAGATATACCCCGACTTTACCAAGTTGCCGACGGTCTCGGATGCGCCACTGCTGTTCCAACCCTTGCACGACGAAAAGCCGGTTCAACTTGAGAGCATTGAAGTGATCTCCGTGCAGGTGAATCACACCGTCCCGGCCGTGGGGTTTCTCGTGCGGGATCAGAGCACGGCGTTTGTGTACAGTGGTGATACCGCAGAAACTCAGCGAATTTGGGAGGTGGCGAATCAGGAACCCCGGTTACGAGCCGCGTTCATTGAGACCTCCTTTCCCAATGACCTCAAGGGCATCGCCAAAGTGAGCGGTCATCTGACTCCAGATCTGCTCGGCCGCGAGATTGCAAAGCTCGGCCGACCCGACGTTGCCCTCTATATTTATCACCTCAAGCCTTCCTATCGAGATCTCATCAAGGCTGAAGTTCAGGCCCTGCAGGTGCCGAACCTCCATTTCGTGGAGGAAGGCCAGGTCATTACACTTTAACCATGGCCTGGTTCAAAAAGGAACGCCAGGCGTCGGACCCTGAGGGGAAACGGCCCAGCGGCTCAGAGGGCCTCTGGCTCAAGTGTAACCACTGCCGTGAGATCATCTACCGCAAGGAAGTCGAGCGCAACGCCAAAGTCTGTCCCAAATGCGAATACCATTTTCCGATCTCGGTGGAAGACCGGATTGAGCTTCTTCTAGACCTTGGCACTTTCCGCGAGTGGGACGAAGACCTCGCGCCCGCCGATCCGCTCAATTTTAAAGACACGCGTCGTTATCGGGACCGCTTGGTCGATAGTCAGGAGCGTACAGGCAAGAAAGATGCGCTGGTGATCGGCGAAGGCCGCATCAATGGCGCGCGCCTGGCGTTAGGCGTCTTCCATTTTGCCTTCATGGGGGGCAGCATGGGATCGGTCGTAGGAGAAAAGGTGATCCTCGCCATCGAGCGCGCCCTACGCGGACGGATGCCTCTGGTTCTGGTGACGACATCGGGAGGTGCGCGCATGCAGGAAGGCATTTTGTCCCTCATGCAAATGGCACGCACGGCGGCGGCCGTCGGCCGCCTGGCAGAAGCGCGTGTGCCCTATATTTCGATTCTCGCGGACCCGACGTTCGGCGGGGTCACGGCCAGCTTTGCCATGCTCGGGGATGTAATTTTGGCGGAACCTAAAGCGCTCATCGGCTTTGCGGGTCCGCGGGTCATCGAGCAGACGATCCGGCAGCAGCTTCCCCAGGAATTCCAGCGCGCCGAATTTTTGTTGGAACACGGCATTATTGACCTCATTGTCCCTCGCCGGCGATTGAAGGAGACCGTCTCCGATCTGATCGGATTTTTTCGGACTGGCTCAGAAAAACCCCTCAAGACCCTCTGAACAAAAAAAGACCCGAATGGCGTGAGTTGCAGCCCCCCCGCTTTTGTGATAGAAGCCTTCGCTTTCAACACACCGGATGAGCTCACCGGTGGCTACAGCGTTTAAAAACGGTCTTCAGTACCTCTATGCGCTTCAGAGCCATGGAATCAAGCCTGGCCTGGGCCGCACGGAGGTACTACTCAGCGGTCTCGGAGATCCACATCATTCGTTTAATGTGATTCATGTCGCGGGCACCAACGGCAAAGGTTCGACCGCCGCCATCACAGCCTCGATTCTGTCGAAGCAAGGATACCGGGTGGGACTGTACAGCTCTCCTCATTTGCTGGACTTTTCAGAGCGAATTCAGATCAACGGCGCGCCCATCGCGCATGCGCTCGTGGGCGATTTAACGGAAATGGTGCGATACGTCGCGGAGCGTCGGCTACGGGAGCCGCCAACGTTCTTCGAGGCCACGACGGCAATGGCCTTCACGCATTTTGCGTTAACGGGGGTCGAAATAGCTGTCATTGAAGTCGGCCTGGGCGGGCGCTTCGATGCCACAAATGTGGTCACTCCGCTTGCCACCGTGATCACGACGATTGGTTTGGACCATCAGCAGTATTTAGGGAACACCGTCGAAGCCATCGCGGGTGAAAAAGCAGGGATTATTAAACGTGGCGTTCCGCTCATTACCGGACGGATCGAGCCTGAACCACTTTCGGTCATCCAAGCCGTAGCCACTCGATACAAGGCTCCCTCATGTTCTCTCGGAACCGATTTTTCGACTGAAGGCGAAAGCTCCTCACAGTTCTCCTATCGCGGGATGTCGCAGTTCTACACTGATTTGACGTGCCCCTTAGTGGGTCGCCATCAACTAGACAACGCCGCCTGCGCATTGGCAGCCCTTGAAGTGGCACAGGAACGAGGAGTCACCCTCTCTGAAACCAGTATCCGCGAAGGTCTGCGAACTGTCTGCTGGCCGGGGCGGCTTGAGGTGGTCGGGTTTCAGCCACAGATTTTCCTCGATGGGGCGCATAATCCTCAGGCGGCCGATGTGCTGGTGTCCTATCTGACGGCACAGAACGTGCGGGGTGGACCTGCCGTAGGGCGCCTGATTCTCATAGTCGGAATGATGCGGGATAAGGATCGAATCGGAGTGTTGTCTCGGCTTGCGGGGATTCCCGCCTTGGGCCATGTCATTCTTACCAAAGCGATGCACCCACGAGCCGCTGAGCCTGAGAAATTGGCCGAGGTTGTCGCAGGCTTGGCAATTTCCCATGAGATCGCATCCTCGGTTCAAGCAGCCCTGGCCCGCGCCCGGGTGCTTGCGAAGAGCGAGGACACGATTTGCATCACGGGATCCCTCGCGGTGGTCGGGGAAGCCAAGGCAATCATGGAAAACACCACCGTGTCTGATCTACGGGGATGACCAGGCATCCGTCCGACATCCCGAACGTGGCCAAGCCAAATCCAAGAAACAGGTTAATCTGGGGACGGTCTTGAGGCCGCAAGCAACCGGATGGCACGGCCATCAAGGATGCGAGTGAAGAGATTGGCGCGAATATATGGGGCCAAGGTCGCTGCTCAGGCGGTGATTCTAACGATGCTCCTGATGGTGCCGGTCTGGCCTGCCGTGGGGCAGACGCCGGCCCCGGCGCGACCAATACACCTCCAAGCCGACACTCTGACGTACGATAAGACGACGCAGACATATCACGGAGAAGGTCATGTGATTCTCGTTCAGGGGCCGCTGCGCATGGACGCCGACGAGGCGACGCTTAACGTGTCGAGCGGGCAGTTGGCTGCTGTCGGAAATGTGCATTTTCAAGATGGCCTCCGCGACATTTATGGGGACCGGGTGGACCTCAATATCAACACGTCGAAAGGCGTCATCTTTCACGGCCGTATCTTCATGCTCGAAGGCAATTTTACCCTCGATGGCCGCGTCCTCGAGCGACTTTCCGAGAATCAATACCGGATCGAAGACGCGTCGTTTACAACGTGCAGCGAGGTGGAGGGAGAACGCGTTCCGTGGCAATTTAAGGCTGAGCGCGCACAGCTTGGTATCGATGGTTTTTTGTATGCCCGCAATGCGGAGTTCTGTATCCTCGATATTCCTGTTCTCTATTTGCCAGCGGTTCTGTTTCCAGCCAAGCGCGAACGCGCAACCGGTTTGCTATTTCCGTCTGTCGGGGCCGGCTCCCAGCAAGGCCTTAAAATTCGCCAGGCGCTATTTCTGGAGATAGGCTCAAGTCAAGATGCGACGGTTGCCGTGGACTACCGGGGAAAACTGGGAATCGGGGGCGATCTAGAATACCGCTATATTCTCTCCAAAGATTCAGAAGGCCGGCTCTTCACGAAATATTTCCAGGACACGCAAAATCGTGTGGGCAGGCT
>JBBRRL010000092.1:0-7495 GCA_038200775.1 Nitrospirales bacterium | reverse complement strand
GCGGGGGGGTTCATCCACGCGATGGCCTGGAGCCACCCTGGTAGCACGCTCATGGGATAAAACACGCAGGAAATAGGCTGAAACAGAAACACTAAACCCCACGCCAACACTTCGACTTCCTGGCCATAGCGCATGATCAGTCCGGTCGTCAGGATTCCAATGCACCAGCCAAACACGATAAGGTTCAAGATGAACGGAACGAACGAGATCCCAATGACAAAGATGTTAAAGGAGTAAAACAGCAATGCGGCCAGAACCGTCACACACGAGACGGCAACAACCTTTCCGACGCTGAGCAGCATTGTCGCTGCCAGAAACTCGGCTGGTTTGAGCGGACTCGCGAACAGGTTCATGAGATTTCGCGACCAGACTTCCTCCAAGAATGAGATGGTGATGCCCTGTTGCGCGCGGAACAGGACGTCCCACAAGATCAGCGCTCCAAGGAAAAATGTAACAAAGCTCGGCAGCGCAGTCTTGTATTGCGCCAAATAGAGAGTAATGAAACCCCAAATCACGAGGTCCACAAACGGCCAGTAGATGATCTCCATCACCCTCGGAAAACTTCGTCGATACAGATACAGATGCCTGGTGAGGAGGGCCTCAATTCGATGTAGCTTCATGTCGCCGCCGGCCAGCTGCCTCGCGCCAGCTTCACGAACACTTCCTCGAGGTCGGTCTCGCCGAATTGGACTTTAATCGCTTGGGCAGTACCTTCAGCGATGATCCGGCCTCGAGAGAGGAAGATAATGCGGTCCGACATTTCCTCCATTTCGCGCATGTTATGGGAGGTGTACAACACTGACATGCCGCTACTGCGACGCGTCTCCAGTATGAGAGCCCGTGTTTTGGCGGCGATGTCGGGATCGAGGCTTCCCGTTGGCTCATCGAGGAAGAGGACTTTCGGTTCAGTAAGAAACGCTTTGGCGAGCGAGAGTCGGGTCATCTGGCCGGACGAGAGCTTGCGAGTGAGCTTGGATCGAAATTCCTCCATCTCCAGCCGTTTGACAATGTTGTCAATGCGTGAGCCCACGCTCTCCAATCCATAGAGTTTCCCCACTACCCGAAGATTTTCCTCAACCGTAAGGGCTTGAGGCATCGACACATAGGTCGAAGAAAAATTCACCTGATTGAGGATTTCCTCGCGGTGCTGTTCGAACGGCAGGCCGAATACTTGGATGGCGCCGCTGGTTGGGGTGATCACACCCAGGAGCATATGAATGGTCGTGGTCTTACCCGCGCCATTTGGACCAAGGACGCCGAGAATCTCACCTTCCTTGATTTCAAACGAGATGTCGTCGACGGCGGTGAACGATCCAAACCGTTTGGTCAGATTTTGGACTTCAACAACAGGCTGCGCCATAGTGTGTAAGTCGAATTTTAAAACAGAGTCTCGGAGAGAGCCTCGGTATGGCAGGTCTCGCACTTCCGGCTCAATATCTTCCCTTCGTATTGCTGCTTTCCATCATGACAGCGAAAGCAGTCTTCGCTCCGATGCGCTTTTACCATGGACGCGTTTAGAGCCTCCCTGTCGACATTCGAGAGCTCGTCCATTTTGATATGTCCTCGCGGCACCACAATGGGATAGCCTTTATAGGGCTTGCTGTGAACGACAGACGCGTGGCAAGTCGCGCAGCCTTCTCCTTTTCCACGTTTTTTGAAGGCCTCCATATGCTTGCGATGCTCCATGATCAGCCCAGCCTTTTTCAGTGGTCCTGGAAGGTCTCTGGTCGCAATCTCGGAAATGCGCAGCATGTTCTGATGGCAGGACAGGCAGATCTCCGAATGCACCGTGGCTTTCAAGTCCTCTGGGTTTTTGGGAGTTCCGAACAGTGTCACCCAAACATCGTGCGTGCCTTTGATCACCTTGTCATGCACGAATCCCTCAAACGTCGGCCTGACGTGGCAGGCGACACATGTCACCTCCTTGTGAGTCGAGACGACCCAGGTCTCATAGGATGGCTTGATTGTATGACACGAGGCGCAGAACCGTGGATCGTTGGTCAGCGGAACGGCAACGGCCCCGGCGACGACCCCTAAAACCGCCAGCACGATAATAATCGCGGCGATCTTCGGGATTGTGATCTGCATCAGGTGATCAAATCCCTCGTGTGCTTAAATCGACGGCTGATCAAGGCCGCCAGGCCTTCGATGTCGTCGGGGTCGATGACAGGCACGCCGGAGGGGACATCCTGCAGGGGCTGGTTAGATACAATTGCCAATAGGCCATCAGGGGAGAATGGCACTTCTCCTACATGATCACGAACCACGACAATCTTTGCATGCCCCTCGCTTTTCCATCCCTCTGCAATAATAAGGTCGATGCCCTCGGTGACATACCGTTCCCGCAATTGCTCAATACCTACTTCCTCGTCTGTGTCGGTAAACAGGGCTAAGCCTCCTTTTGACGTGACAATGACGGTTTCGGCTCCCGCCTGTTTGTGCCGCCAAGAGTCCTTTCCTTCGGTATCCATGTTAAAGCCATGGCCGGCATGTTTTATCGTAGCGAGTCGGTAGCCTTCCCTCACAAGTTCAGGAATTAATCGCTCGATCACAGTGGTCTTTCCGCTGTTGGACCGACCAACGAAGCACAGGATCGGTGGTTTGTTTTGTTTCATTATCATCGTGCCCGTCAGTCGTAAGCCCGGTAATCCGTTCGTCCTGAGCTAAGTCGAAGGACTCGATGCTGTGCGTGCTTCGACAAGCTCAGCACGAGCGGTGAATCCTAAAACCAGCTCCCAAACACTTGGACGTTCACCACATCACCCGGTTTTAACTTCTCCACCTCGACGGGGATATCGATCAGTCCATTCGCCTTGACCAGGGAGGTCACAATTCCGGACCCCTGAGGGCCCGTCGTCCGAACCATGAGCATGCCCCGCTCCATCCAAAGAATGCCGCGCAGAAAATGTCGCCGGTCAGGACGCTTTGAAAACCTCTCCTGGAACACGGCCTGTACCGTAGGGCGCGTCAGCACTGTGTGGCCGCACATCTGGAGCATCGCCGGACGGACGAGCTGCTCGAATGTCACCATCGATGAGACAGGATTTCCCGGGAGTCCGAATGCGAGCGTCTTTCCGATTTTGCCGAAGGCAACCGGTTGGCCGGGACGAATAGCGAGCTTCCAAAAGTTCATCTCGCCACCAAGCTCCTGGAAGACAGGTTTGGTAAGGTCATGGTCGCCCATAGACACGCCACCCGAGAGGACGAGAATATCCGCGTTTAAGCCTTGGGCAATCTTTGCTTTCAAATCGTCCGGGTTGTCTTTGGCGATACCAAGCAGGTGGGGCAATCCCCCGGCTTCCCTCACTGACGCCGCGATGCCATAACTGTTGGAGTTGATAATCTTCTCGTCCGTCAAGCGCTCATCGAGGTCAGCCAACTCATCGCCAGTCGAAAGGATCGCGACACGCGGTCGTTGATACACAAAGACGAACGGCTTGGCCAGAATCGCCAGCATGCCCGCCTCGGCGGGTCTGATGATCTTGCCTTTCGGGATGATACATTCGCCTTTTCGCACGTCCTCGCCCTGGGGGCGGATGTTGGCCCCTCGCTCCTCGGGCTTGAACACCTTGACCGAGTCGGGCTTCGCTTCAGTGTCCTCGATCTTGAGTACCGTGTCGGCGCCCTGAGGAATGGGCGCGCCGGTCATGATGCGAGTGGCTTCCCCCTTGCCGACTTTTTTGGTCGAGAATTTGCCGGCAGGTACCTCTTCGATGACCTTCAGCAGGGTCGGCATTGTCACCGCATGTTCCTGCTTAATGTCCTCATATCGAACGGCAAAGCCATCCATCGCGGAGTTATCCCAAGGCGGATTGTCGCGATCGGCCACAATGTCCTCCGCGAGAACACGGCTGAGAGCGTCAAGCAAGCTGATCTTCTCGACACCCAGAACCGGAACGGCCGCCAGGACCACCTGAAGGGCATCTTCTAAACGCGTCAGGTCGCTCATTGCTTGATGGGAGAGAAGCCTTTCTTCTGTGGCATCAAGAGGGGCGCACTACCTCTCTTGCGCACGAACTCTTCAACCTTGTTGGCGAGGTCATGATAGGCTTGCGCGGTGTCGGTGTCGGAACAGAACATCGCGTACGGCTCTCCGGAATCGCAATGCGCCGCGACGTCAGGATCCAACGGAATCCGGCCGAGGAACGGCACGGACATATCGTGCGCTGCGGCTTCCCCACCGCCCTTTTTGAAAACTTCGATTTCTTTGTGGCAATGCGGGCAAGAAAGACCACTCATGTTTTCCACGATCCCGATGATCGGAAGTTCGCTGTCTTTCACGAAGTTCACTGATTTTCGGGAGTCGAGCAGCGCTACTTCCTGCGGAGTCGTCACGATAATGCAGCCCGTCACATCGCCGATCAGGTCCATAGTGGTGACGGATTCATTGCCGGTTCCTGGCGGCAGGTCGACAAGAAGGTAATCCAGTTCCTGCCACTCCACTCCGCCGATGAGCTGATTAATAAACTCGTATTTGTACGCGTCTCTCCAGACGATCGGATCATCGGAGTTCTGGAGGAGAAACGCCATGGATGCGACTTTGATGTTATAGGCCTGGAAGGGAATGATGCCGCCTCCGGCGCTGACCTTCAGCTTTTGACCTTCCCCTCCGACCATCTTAGGAATATTGGGCCCATGGATATCCAAATCCACGACCCCTACTTCTTTGCCGAGAAGGGCAAGGCTGACGGCCAGATTCGTCGTGACGGTGCTCTTCCCCACCCCGCCTTTGTTGCTCATGATGAGAATTTTGTTGCGAATGACCGCCATCCGCTTGTTTACAAGCCAACGGCTGTGCCCTTCCTTATCCTTCTGGCAGGTCTCGTTCTCATCGCATAACGCGCAAGCCCAAGTATAGGTACACAGTTGGGACGCGGAGTGCGAGATGATGGGAATTTCTCCAGGCATGACTATCTCCCTTGTATCTTATCGATCGTATGCTCGAACACAGGCAGCACAACACTCAAGTTCTCTTTGGCCCCCCGGGGGCTCCCCGGAAGATTCACAATTAAGGTCCTCCCACGAATACCGGCCGTCGCCCGGGAGAGCATTGCCGTCTGAACCTTTTTCAAACTTTCCCACCGCATCGCTTCACCGATCCCGGGAATCTCCTTGTCCGCGACTTCCCGGGTGACCTCGGGAACAATATCCGTCGGGCGGACGCCCGTTCCTCCGACGGTCAGAACCACGTCAGCCTCGCCCCCGTCGGCCAGCATTTTCAATCGCTCGCGAAGAATGGTCGCGGCATCAGGCACAACCTCATAAGACAGCAACGTTCCCGGAATCGATGCCACCAATTCGCACAGCGGCATCTTTCCTTTGTCTTGTTCCAGACCCTGGGCAATTTTGCTGCTGACCACCACCACCGCGACCTTGATCACGGCTATCAAGAGTGTCCGGCAGCCGCGGGCATGGTAGCCTGGCTGGAGGCAACTGCTTCCGCAGGTTTCTTCTTGCCGAAGAGCTTCGCGCCGATGATGCCAAGTTCGTAGAAAGAGTACATGGGCACCGCCATGATGGCCTGGTTGAACGGATCCGGAGTGGGCGTGAGGATCGCGGCGATGGTAAAAGAACCCACGAGAGCCCACTTCCAGTATTTCCGCAGCATCAACGCGTTCACCCATCCCAAACGGGCCAACAGTGTGATCGCGAGCGGCAGTTCAAACATCAAGCCGAAGATCAGAAGAAACCACAGGTTAAAGCCGACAAATGCCGCGATGGATAGCTGAGGAACAAAGCCCGAGTCGATTCCGTATGACACAAGGAAATTCAGGGCGAACGGCAACACGACAAAATAACAAAACGTGAGGCCGGCATAAAACGCCACGCTGCTGAGAATCACGAAGGGCAATACAAACCTGCGTTCATGAGCATGCAATCCGGGGGCCGTGAAAATCCACGTCTCCCAGAGGATATACGGCATCATCAAGAACGTGGCGAATAACATCGAAACCTTGACGTTGTTCCAGATCGCTTCCGCTGGCGCTATGAAAATTAATGACACCTGCTTAATCAGCGGAGACGGTTCCCACCGCATGACAAACTCACCGGTGGAGAGCCAGGTCACAAGCTCACCGAAGTTTCGATGCTTCATTATGCTGTCGAGAGAATACTGATTGCTGAACTTGACGAATATGAACGCGTTCTCAAGGGGAATACGAACGAGTGCCATTATGGCTTCAGAAAAATAGAACGAGATCGCGAAGACGATGCCAAGCACGATCACCGCGCGTGTCAGCCGAACCCGGAGCTCCTCCAGATGCGCCGCAAGGGGCATCTTCGGATCCTCCATCGGGGCGAAGATCTTCTTTTGGACTCCTTCGAAGACACGCTGGAACCGCTTTGCCGCCATGGAATGTATAGCCGTTGAGCTCTCCCTTTCCTATCTTCCTGGGGTTTCTTGCATTCTTTGACGCAAGAAACCCCGAAGAGGAAGAAGGGCGTGAGCGTTTCACTCTTCCGTAGAACTAGACCTACGGGTTAATTACGATAAAGATTGAACTTCCCTGCCGATTGACCAGTAGGACGGCGTTCTCCTCTTTCTTTATCTTAGCCGCAGCCGCTTCAAAGTCTTTCACGCCGACAATGGGCTGTCGGTTAACTTCCTGGATGATATCGCCCCGCTGCAGTCCTGCTTGTTCAGCCGGGCTTCCTGAATGGACGCTTGTCACCACGACGCCGCTTGCTTTTGGCCCCAGATTGAATTGGCCGCGAGTTTCCTCATCGATCGGCTTGACTCGGAGGTCCGACAACACGTTCAGTGGTCCCTTGCGAGGCTCGCTGGCTTCAGGGGTTGAACCGGGCTCTGTCCCCTTCGCGAGCATTGCATCAGACGGCCGCTCCGCGATCCGAATGGTCATCGGTTTTTCCTGGCCGTCCCTCATAACCTTGATCTTTACATTCGAGCCCACCGGAGTTGCCGCGACCCGGTTCCGCAGCTCGCTGATACTCTGAACCTCCCTGCCGTCGAATTCCACGATCACATCGCCACGTTGCAGACCCGCCTTGAGCGCCGGCCCTTGTTCGTTGACATCGCTCACCAAAGCGCCCCGTTGCTCTTTCACCTTGAAGGCCTTGGCTAAGTCCGGAGTGATCTCCTGGATTCCAACCCCCAGCCATCCCCGGACGACTTTGCCTGTTTTCTGCAAGCTGTCTGTAATCATTCGCGCAATTGAAACGGGAACCGCAAAGCCTATCCCTTCATTGCCGCCTGTGCGTGAAAAAATAGCAGTATTGATCCCAATGAGTTCACCCTTTAGATTCACCAACGCGCCACCGGAATTTCCCGGGTTGATTGACGCGTCTGTCTGGATGAAATCTTCATAGTCCGCAATTCCGACATTGCCGCGCCCCAAGGCGCTTATGATTCCCATCGTCACAGTTTGGGATAGACCGAAGGATTCCGGCAAGCGCGAACGGGCCGAGGTACGGTTGTGTCGGGTTAAAGACGGGAGGAAAGACGAGAAGAACTTTCACGCCCCATTCGCTCCAATAT
>JBBRRL010000091.1:0-7502 GCA_038200775.1 Nitrospirales bacterium | reverse complement strand
GTTCGTCGAACAGGGGTTTTCCGGAAACACCACCAAGTATTACGATGTAGACAATAGCTATCTCAATAGGGTACTGGAGCGAAGGACCGGGATTCCGATCAGCCTGAGCACGGTGTACATGTTGATCGGCAAGCGCTTGGGGCTGCCTCTGTACGGTGTCGGAATGCCGGGGCACTTCCTGGTGAAATATGAGACCGGTCGCTATCGGATTTTTGTCGACTCGTTCAACGGCGGCGCCTTGCTGACCCAGCGAGATTGCGCGCGTTTTCTGGATCAAGCCGGATATGGGTTTGACGAACGGTATCTGCAGAAAACCACCGCCCGCTCTATTCTTATTCGGATGATTAAGAATCTCGTCGCTATTTATAATAAGATGGAAGATACCCCGCGTGCCGCGCGGCTCACGCGCTTCATCGAAATCCTCGGGCTGCCCGATAAGGACGACTAGGAAGTCCGGCTTTCGAGTTGAGCTCAACACGCATTCGGTCCCTGGCCATGTCAGTGCGGCCATCGAACTCCTCCCGCGCCTGCGCAACCACATCGTAGCGTTCTGCCACCGGATAGAAATGCGACAGGATCAGGCGCCGAGCGCCGGCTTCTTTCGCGACCCGCCCGCAGTCGCGAGCTGTCATATGTCCTTTGACCGGCTTTTGCGCGGGGAATGAACAGTCCAGCACGGCGACCTCGGCTTCCCGGCATAGCCTCACCAAGCCTTTGCTATATTCCGCATCGCCCGAGTAGGCAATGGCTTGACCCCCGTAGTCCACGCGATAGCCCTGACAGTGTATCTGCTGGCTATGAACCACGGTTCGGGCGGTGATTCGAGTCTCGCCTAGGCAGATGGTCTCCTCAGTGAGTTCTTTGATTGTCACGGGAAACGGTGTAGGAGAAAAACTCGGGAACTCCTTCAGTATGGCTGTGAAGAGCCGGCGAGTCCCCTTCGGCCCATGGATCGTGAGAGGAAGACGAGGGCCCACGAGCGTGGCATGAATGACCGCATCAAAAAAGAAGGTAATGAAATCAGAAAAATGATCCGCATGATAATGACTGAAAAAAATGTGCTGGATGCGGTGGCGATCCACGCCGACCTTGATGAGGTTCACTAAGGTCCGAGGACCGAAGTCAAACAAGCAGAGATGGTCGGTTTCGACCAAATAGCCCGCACCAGCCCGCTTGGGATGCAGATTTGTGCCGGAGCCAAGAACGATCAGACGCATGACAAGACCCTATCGCTATGGTAGCATCTGCGGTCAATAACCTAAAGCCGCTTTCTCAGCAGACAGGGAATGATGACTACCGGTTCCGACGATATCACCTATATGCGGATGGCGCTTGATGAGGCTCGCACTGCCGCGGAATGCGGAGAAGTGCCCATTGGCGCTGTCCTGGTCGTTGAGAAAACGATCCTCAGTTGCGGGCACAATCAGCGTGAGAACCTGCAGGATCCCACGGCTCATGCCGAGATGATCGCACTGCGCGCGGCTGCCGAGGAGTTGCAGTCCTGGCGTCTTCTCGGGGCCACATTGTATGTCACGATGGAACCGTGCGTGATGTGCATCGGCGCAATTATTCTAGCTCGGGTGAAACGGGTGGTATTCGGGGTGCACGATCCAAAGGCAGGAGCGTGCGGCTCGATTTTCAACATTCCGTTGGAACGCCGACTCAACCATCATGTCAAGGTCGTGGGGGGAATTCTGCAGGCAGAAAGCCGGCAGTTGCTCCAGGAATTCTTCGGCAGCCTGCGAAACAACGCGGCACAAACCGGATCAGCATGATCATCAGTGGCGGAAAAAGGGGACAGGCTGCTTTTTCGGAACGAAGGATTGTTTCGGTGCGACATATATTACTGAAAAAGCTGCCTGTCCCCTTTTTAGCTTGCCGGCAGCGCCGGGGCGGGCGGGTGCCCCGGGACAAGGCGCTGTCCAGGGGTAAGGCCACCGTCTCGGCGGGGCCCAGGGTTGGGCGGGTGCAGTGGCAGCGCCGGGGCGGGTGCCAGGGGAAAAGGAGTTTGTCTTGGCAAACTCCAGGGCGGGCGGGTGTCACGGGGACAAGGCGCTGTCTCGGCAGCGCCGGGCGGGTGCAATGGAGAGGTGGCCGAGTGGCCGAAGGCGCGGCATTGGAAATGCCGTAGACGGGAAACTGTCTCGCGGGTTCAAATCCCGCCCTCTCCGCCAAGCCATTACACCCGCCCACTCCAGGCCGGCCGAGACAGACCCTTTCCCCGTGGGCTCGCTCGACCGGGAGGCCTGATGGTTGATACAGCCGCCGGGGTATCCCTGGTTTTCTGACATGAAAGTTGTTATAGGCCATAATTGACTTTCAATGTGGCAACTGGTGCTAGCTTGGCGAGAAGCGCTAGGAATATCAGCGACTGCGTAAAACGATGAGACCCAACGATTGGTCTCCTCCAAACGGACTGGAAAAGATCTAGACTCGGCTTATGCTGACTGCACACGACCTATTCACCTGTCTTGCAATGATCGACAAGATCAAGCATGACAACGAAGTGCTCAGACAGCGCGTTGACATGCTCACCAAGACATTGTCCAAAGACGGCACGATATCTCCCACAAGCCTTCGACGCATGGACAAGGCTCTCGATACTGTGGAGCAGTTAAGCCATCGGGATCAGTTGGCCGAGCAAGAACCCGCGGAAGTCGAGAACGTGACTTTGCCGGAGGGGCTTGCGAAGCAACTTGACGAAGTCGTCGGACAGCAGGGAGCCATCACCCAACCTCAGACTGTAGCGGACTGCTTAGAGACGACCTTCTCCGAGCTTTTAGAGCGCGCGAATCAATGGCGGCGAGAGGAAGGCGAAGGTCCAGACAAAGCCGCGCTGCTACCCAAGTCTTAGTGCCCGTTACGCTCCAACCTATCTTTAGAAGACTCACCGGTAACGGCATGTTTTTCTTTGCAGGCACGACAAAGGCATGCTGAGTGACTGTTGTTGCCTGGCATTGGCTTGTGACATTTAGAGCAGTTCGACATATTCAGTTCCTGACCTTGTGCCAATATTAACTATACCAAATAACTTAGGTAAAATCAATTAAATGTTGTATCGGTTACTGCTACTAGGGAGAGTGTCGTGTTGATCAGAGTCAACGGGTAGGCGGTTATTCTACTTAGATTTTCAGCATTGCCGGGACCATACATCAAACACTGGTTGCGGCTGTTCAAAATTGATCAGGTAGATCTACTACCTGCCGGGTAAGACAGGCGTAGGTACAGCAGGTACGATTTCACGATCTTATGCCCACGTCTGCGAGTCTTTAGCTGCAACCGCGAAGCCGAAATGTATCCAAGCGGCGGGCGGGCATGGTAGTATTTCGATCGGAGCCATGGGCAACGGCTGATCACCTTCACGAACGCTGGGGGCACGGTGGATGTGCCATCCGGCGCAATCTGCGCCCTGAAGGAATGTAAATCACGCATTTTATTGGCATGAAAGCCAGTGTGGTGTTTGGAGAGGTGCGAGAGTGGCCGATTCGGACGGTCTCGAAAACCGTTGTCCTCGTAAGGGGACCGTGGGTTCAAATCCCACCCTCTCCGCCAATGACAATTCTGAATTGGCCGTAAGGGTGGGATTTGAACGGGGATTTTGAAAGGGGTATTCCCCTTTCACGGGGTGACCGAAGCGAAGCGAAGGGCCCGAGGGGGCTGGCCCCTTAGGGGGAGCGCGTCCCTTAAGGACCTAAGCGCGACTTCAAATACCCACCCTCTCCGCGATCATTACACCCGTCCACCCCGGGCCGGCAAGACCGACCCTTTTTCCCGTGGGCTAGCTCGACCCGAAGGCCTGATGATTATACAGGCCGCCGGGGTATGCCTCGATTTTAAGACAGCGAAGCCTCTCCGCCATTTATTTCAAGGTCTTTCTGCTCTCCATCTGACTGAGGCTGTTCCCCTTCGTCCTCAAGTGTAATCGCAGATGTAAGCTTTTCTACTGAATGAAGACTGCGAGGTGCTCAGGGCCTCATCAAATTTCGATGACCTCGCCGATCTCGATAACCTGCTCAGAAGGGATGTGAAAGAATGAACTGGCCCGTCTAGAGTTGCGGGCCAAGAAGACGAACAGGTGCTCCCGCCACAGGGCCATGCCGGGCTTGGGTGTCGCGAGAAAGGTCAGGCGACTCATAAAATAAGTAGTATCCGTTAACGGAATCTCCAATGCGTACCTGCGGCAGGCTGCCAGGATGGCGGGAATATCAGGCGTCTGCATGAACCCCTGCTGTACGATAATGCGATAGATATCCTGATCCATTCGTGTCAACTCGACTTGATTTTCGCGTGGCACAGTCGGCACCCGCCTGGTCACGACAGAAAGAAAGACCACATGCTGATGCACAACTTTATTGTGTCGAATGTTTTGCATAAACGCAGGGGGCGTCATATCCGGAGGAACTGCGCAGAGCGGACATGGTTCATCGATGACCGCGGGCAGGCGAAACTTCAGGATTGGGACCGGTCCAGATAACGTGTGTAAAATGTGACGGCCTGGTTTTGGTTCAACATCCGACGGCACCATCGCAAATGGCCCCGGCGCACTTCAAAGACATACCATAGGCCTTTGCATTCTTTTAGATGAATGCCCGTGCACTCCGCCTTAATCCGCCGGCCAATGGTCTGCTTGTCTGTGGCTTTCCAAATGTTCGGTCGGCGACCACCGATCGAAATGCGATCCTTCGTGGAAAGAATTTCTTCCACGTCCTCGGCGTAGACCATTTCTACAAGGCCCACGATGCAGTTACCATTCCGGTCCCTCACGACGTCGGTATGCAGAACGGGACCGATCTGTTCAAAGGCATCACGGAGGCCGTCACTGGTTATACTCGGCGGAAGAAAAGTCACGTGCAGCTTCGGCATGGGAATGTTTCCACGGGAGAAGGCCAGCATGCCCCCTAAAAGCCGGTCTCTACAATACCCTCCTTCGTAGTGCGTATATTTATTAGGCCAAGACCTCAAGGAAGCTGGGAAGTAGTGTAGGGACTGCGGGATCCGTGTGTGGTCTAGCCTCCGGAAGCCAGGGCCGGTTTGTGTCTGCAAGTTAAGAAGTCCTGAGATCGAACGTCTGCCGCCGGTTGGAATTAGATGAGGCATAGACGTTTGGATAGAAAATACCACTTCTGGATAAGGGAATTCATGACTTGGGCCCTAGTAAATTTTAATCAGATCCCATGCCCTGGGGGTAGTCATGCTTCCTGTGTGGGTCAACTCGCGCTCGCATGCCGTTATCGGCTCCCAAGAACGCCACCCGATTGTATTCATGTTTTTGTTAGCGTCTATCCTTTCGATGAGTGTTGATGCTCATGGTGAAGACTTTCAGTGGACGACAGACGTCCTCAACGATCTCTACGATCAAAGCCTTATGGCATTTGAAACCGCGGAAAAAGTGGGGAAGAAAGTTATAGGGTGGGCGCCCATCTTGCAATACAGTTCCTCTGTTGACTTGAAAGGCATCGATCTGAAGCCGGCAAAGTACTGGTTTGGGGTGCGTCTTCCGAAGAACTTATCCAAGCTTCCAATCGCCTATCCGTCGCTGAAGCCCGACGATTTTATCCGCTGTCAGGGGGTGTGGGTGATGCCTCTTGGGGCGGGCCTTGATATTCCGCTGCGGAGAGGATCCGCTTTGACGATCGCCGTTGCGGTGAATATCGGCGGGCGGGATCCCTTTCAAAATTTCCTTCCCGGAGTGATCTTCGCATTTCAATTCTAACCGCCTCTATTGGCAACGTGCGGGTCGGAGGTCTTAAAACATCCCACCAAATGTCCTAATTCCCGGTAACGGGAAGCCGTCATGGGCATATGGCTCCTGCTCCTGCGCACAGGCCAAGAGTCGCCGTCGGGTACTGCCGGCCTGAATGGATAATCGAAAGTGTAACGTCAGGCGTCCCATGCCTGACACGTTAGGCATGGTATGCAACTCATGGACAAGCTGCTTTCGCTTGCGGTATCCTTACAAATTCGGCCTGGGTGGGAAAAAACGCCAAGAATAATTTTTAAACCGGCGTGAGCGTGCGAGTTGAGCTAGCTCGATCCGGAGTTCTGACCAGTAATGCAGCTCGTCGGGTGTTTCTCCTTGACGGTAATGTTATTCGAGGCCGTAATTTGGCTTTCATCGCGATAAGGGGCCGGGCCCTGTGCAACAGAAACCTTCGAACCCCGCCAGGTCCGGAAGGAAGCAACGGTAAGGAGGCCCTTCCGTGTGCCGCAGGATCACCCGGCCCCCCTTGAGATGCTACACGTGAATAATTATGTAAGCTGTACCGACTAACCAAGGATGCCAATGGAGTACCAGGTCTCAGCGCGTAAACACCGTCCGATGACTTTTGAGGAAGTCAGCGGGCAACCTCATATCGTGCGGACGCTGACAAATGCCCTGACCAGCAGTCGTACGGCGCATGCCTATCTGTTCTCGGGAATGCGGGGAGTTGGCAAGACCACGATGGCGCGGATCTTGGCGAAAGCCCTGAACTGCGAACGCGGGCCCACCGCGAAGCCATGCTTGGCGTGCCCGAGTTGCCTTGAGATCGGCCGGGGGGCTGCTTTTGACGTGATGGAGATCGATGGCGCCTCGAGCAACAGCGTGGATGACGTGCGCGAGATGCGGGAAACGATCAGGACCGCACCGGCGCGGGACACATATCGCATCTACATCATCGATGAAGTGCATATGCTGTCGACGGCCGCATTCAATGCGCTGCTTAAAACCCTGGAAGAGCCACCGGCGCACGTCGTATTTATCTTTGCCACGACAGAATCTCATAAGATTCCCCAGACCATTCTTTCCCGTTGCCAACACTTCACGTTCCGACGGATCTCGAGGCGCGAGATTGCGGACCAACTCAAACGCATTGCGCAGGGACAAGATATTGCGGTCGATGATCGCAGCATCGCTCTGCTGGCGCGGGCGGCCGACGGAAGCATGCGTGATGCCTTGAGCTTGCTTGACCAGGCTGTGGCGTTCGGCGGGAAACAGGTCAGGGTCGAGGATCTCATCGCGCTGTTGGGCTCGGTGTCCCGCGAGTCATTACGTGAGCTTGTGAGCGCGATTTTGGAGCAGGATCCGGCGCGCGCGCTTCGAGCGATAGCGGCGGTCCAGGATTGTGGTTCAGATCTCCGTCAGTTCTGCAGCGAACTGATGGAGCATCTGCGAAACATCTTAGTGGCCAAAATGGTGCCGAATGCTGATGATCTTATTGAGCTGGCTCCCGAAGAACTCGCCGAGACAAAGGCTGACGCCTCTCGGCTGACCGTGGAACATGTCCAGGAGATCTTTAGGATTTTTCATCAGGCTGAGGAAGGCCTGCGAAACAGCCAGCATCCATGGTTTCTGCTGGAGATGGCGGCTGTTCGGGCAAGCCGGCTCATGATCGAAACAGCCGGTACCTCCTCTGGAAAGACAGCAGAGCCTGCCCAGAAGGGGGCCGCTTCACCGCCACGTCCCGCGCCCCACAATAAGAATATTACGTCGGCTGCTGCACCCGGTATTGCACCCGCCCACC
>JBBRRL010000090.1:0-7518 GCA_038200775.1 Nitrospirales bacterium | reverse complement strand
GATTAAGATCTACAAAGTGGTTCCCTGAGGTCAACCAACGAACGATGACAATGCCTTCATATTTCGACGTCGCTGCCGAAAAGTACACAGCCGGGTATCACTCGGAATCACCTTTGGGCTATGCCTTGCGCGTTCGCCAGCAACGGGTGTTGGAGTTGCTCGATCAGCCGCGCGGCAAACTGCTGGATGTCGGCTGTGGCCCCGCCATGATCGCGCATGATCTGCTCAAACAGGGGTATGAGGTCTGGGGAATGGATTCCGCGCCTCACATGATTGATCTATGTCGGAAGCAGTATGCCGGTGTAGAACGAGCGCACTTTTCAATTGGCGAGGCGACGAGCCTATCTTTTATGGATGGATTTTTTGATGCAGTCATTTGCATGGGGGTGCTCGATCGTGTGCAATCGCATGAAATGGCCTTCAAGGAGATGCTCCGCGTGGTCAAACCTAACGGCACACTCGTCATCACATTTCCGAATCTAATAAGCCCCTATGCCGCTTGGAAGAATTACGTCTACTATCCAGCCTTAGCGTTTCTCCGCCCGACTTATTATAGGCTGGTACGGAAGTCGCCGCCGCCGTCGCTGTATTCCACGACCGGACGCATTCGCTTGCAATCCCTTTTGACCTCTTTTGCCAACATGCAGACAGTCAAATCCTTTAACACATTTTTGGAAAAGCACGACGCACAGGTTACAGAGGTAGCCTACTACAACTTCAATATTTTCCTGTCACCACTGGATGAAGTGGCGCCCAAGTTTGCCTTGCGCATCACACAGCAGATGGAAGCGTTGCGCAATGGCAACCTGAGGTGGCTCGGAGCGGGATTCGTCTGCAAGGTCAAGAAATTAGCATGAAGCAACTTAAAGTTCTGGTTCTCGCGCGCAGCTATCCGAACAACATCCAACCGCACCTAGGCTTGTGGACGGAGGGGTTCGTGCAGGCGATCAGCAAGCAGTGCGAGGTGTGCGTAGTCTCGCCTGTGCCTTACTGTCCACCATTGCCAAGCCGCATCAGCTACACGCGCTTTCGTCGCATCGAGAGGCGGCAGCGCGTGAACGGCATCGAGGTCTTCCGTCCGCGCTTTCTCGTCGGACCTGGCTACTTGCTGCACAGCTTTGAGGCAGACGCTTATGGTTGGGGTGTGCATCGCGAGGTCGAGCGGCTACATCGTGAATTTGAATTCAATCTGATCCATGCTCAATTCAGCTATCCGGATGGCGTGGTCGCGGCGCGGCTGGGAAAGCAGTACAAGGTGCCCATGCTCATCACCGAACACGCACCCTGGCGGCCCTGGATGGACAATTATCCGCGCGTGCGCCGCCAGGCAGTGTGGGCTTCCAGCCTGTCAGCCTCGCATATCGTCGTTAGCCGTTATGTCCAGGAGACAATTGCTCACTTCACGGGTGAGCCTGAGAAACTACACGTGATCCATGTTGGCGTGGATGGCTCCCTGTTCACGCCTCTGCCGACAGGACACAAGCCGGACCCCAATCGGATTCTCTACGTCGGACAAATCAACTTCAACAAAGGGGTTGACATCCTGCTGCAGGCGATGCGACTGCTGGTGGAGCGCCGACCGTCGTTGCGGCTCACGCTCATTGGCGGCAGCTTCTACCGGCATCAACGGCTGCAAGAGCAAAAGATTCGCAGTTTGGCGAAGGAGCCTGGCTTGCGCGGCTGTGTCGAGTTCCTCGGCGAGCGGTCGCCGCACGAGGTGGCCGAACAGATGCGCCAGAACGCTTTGCTCGTGCTGCCCAGCCGCGCCGAAAGTTTTGGCGCGGTGCTGGTGGAGGCCCTCGCCTGCGGCACCCCAGTGGTCGCGACGCGCTGTGGCGGTCCAGAAGACATTGTCACGGAAGATGTTGGCATGTTGGTTCCGCCAGAGGATCCGGCAGCTCTATCGCAGGCAATTGAGCACGTCCTCGCGCATCGTCAACGATACGACCCAGCACACCTGCGCAAGTATGCGCTTGAGAACTTTGGCTGGGAACACATTGCCTCTCAAACGATAGACCTTTATCATCAGGCACTTGGCTCGTTTCCCTCCATCAGCCAGTCAAAGCAACAAATGGGGATTACCGGATCTAACGAGCAGCGACATCCAATTTGAAAGGTAAACACGAAGATGAGAATAGGTGTGATTGCGCGGCGCTTGCAAGGACAGCGGCTGGGTATCGGACGATACATTGAATATCTCTTGAAGAATTGGGTGCAGATGGCCCAGCCCTCTGATAAGTTCATCCTGTACGTCCGCGAGCCGCTGGACGAGAATGACATACAACTATCCAAAGCCTTCGAGATTCAGCAAGTGAAGTCTGGAATGACCGGGATTCTTTGGGAAAACCTTGTTTTGCCTCGATACGCGAAAGAGCTGGATGTGCTGTTTTGTCCGAGTTACACGGTGCCATTGACGTACCGGGGGCGGTGTGTGGTCGCCACCCATAGCGTCAACGAGGCACAGAGCGGGACCCATCCCTGGTGGTACCGATTGACCTATACACCGTGGTACCGTCTGAGCGCGCAGAAAGCAGATCGGGTGATCGTACCGTCGCAGTCGACTAAGTCAGATATCCAGAAACATTATGGTATACCCGTCCAAAAGATTGATGTTGTACCAGAAGGGGCGGACGATTCTTTTCGGCCACTGGACGATCAGGAGTTACTGCGGCGCATACGACAGCGCTATTTCGGCTCCGATCGGCCCTATATTCTGTTCGTCGATAAGCTCTCCCAACGGCGCAGCATCCCAACTTTAATGGCGGCTTTCAGTGAGCTAAAGAAGCGTTATCAGATTCCCCACGGCTTGCTGCTGGTGGGACCCAACCACTTAGGTCTCCCCCTCGCGCAACTGGCGAAAGATTTGGAGATCAGCGACAGTGTGGTTCAAACCGACGGAAAATTTACCCATCATCATGAAATAATTCCCATCTACAATGCAGCAGACCTTTATGTGTACCCATCTTTATACGATGGATTTTCCCTCACTATGGTAGAGGCGATGGCTTGCGGACTTCCTTTGATCGCCGCGAATCGCGCTGCACAGGCTGAGATTGCTGGCGGCTATGCGCTGCTGGTTGACGATGTGACGGTTGAGACGTTATCCGACGCCATCGCTCGGGTACTCAACGACCAGAAACTACGAGAAGATCTGCGCGCCAAGAGTCTGGAACGTGCCCGTTCGTTTCGCTGGGAAGATACCGCCCGACGAACTTTGGAGATCCTGCGGCAGGTCGCACAGGAGTGAGGCAACAGGACGGCTTTTGGCAGTTTATGGATGCGCTTCGGAATGTGGGGGTGTTGAACAGCTTGTGGGAAAGTGGCAACGCAGCGTGGAAGGTATGGAAATGAGCAACAATCAACACGTAACGTCCGATCGATTCTGGCAGGACCGGCGAGTTTTTGTTACCGGGGCCACAGGCATGGTAGGCTCATGGCTCGTAAGAGCGCTGCTGGAGCAAGGGGCTTACGTGGTAGCACTCGTTCAAGATGCTGACCCGCAGTCAGAACTTTACCGTAGCGGGGATATCCAACAGGCATCTGTGGTGAATGGCGCCTTGGAGAATTTTTGGACTCTGGAGCGCGCCATCAACTTACACGAGATAAACACCGTTTTTCACCTAGGGGCTCAAACGATCGTTGGGGTAGCCCATCGTTTCCCTCTGCCAACCTTCGAGGCGAATATCCGGGGGACCTATAACTTGCTGGAGGCCTGTCGGGTGCATAGCGATATAGTACACCGCGTAGTGATTGCGTCCAGCGACAAGGCTTACGGCGAGAATTCCAAACTGCCGTACACGGAGGCTATGCCTATGAATGGACGACATCCCTATGAGGTCTCCAAAAGTTGTGCTGATTTAATTGCCCAGGCATATTACTCCACCTATGGCCTGCCCGTGGCAATCGCGCGGTGTGGAAACGTTTACGGCGGCGGCGATTTGAACTGGAGCCGTATTGTCCCTGGCACTATTCGTGCTTTTTTACAAAAACAGCGGCCGGTCATTCGCAGCGATGGCACGTATGTGCGGGATTACATTTACGTCAAAGATGTGACTCGGGCCTATATGCGCTTGGCCGAATGTCTGGATGACGAGCGAGTGCGGGGTGGAGCTTTCAACTTCAGTGCTCAGTCGCCGCTGACGGTGCTGGAGATAGTAGCAGAGATCGAGAAGCTGATGCATTGTGAAGACATCGAACCGGATATTCGTAACTGTAGTGAGGGAGAGATACGCCACCAACATCTCTCAGCGGCCAAGGCCCAGGCGATTTTGGAATGGCAGCCACAGTTTAATCTGGAGATCGGTCTTCATGAAACCATCGAATGGTACCGTGTATTCCTGGCAGGCTGAGGTTGGCGATACTTTGGGAGAAAACCAAGCATTGGTTATTAGAGAGGAAGTAAACATGAAAACCATTATCCTGGCGGGTGGATTCGGAACCCGTCTCGCCGAAGAGACCGATGTCAAGCCCAAGCCGATGGTGGAGATCGGTGGACATCCCATGTTATGGCACATCATGAGCATTTATGCAGCGTACAACTATAAGGAATTTGTTATCGCTTTAGGATACAAAGGCGACGCGATCAAGCGTTACTTCCTGAACTTTTATTACTTGAGAAATGACTTCAGCATCCATACAGCGAGCGGCCAGGTGGAAGTCCACGATGGGAATCGGGAAGATTGGATGATTCACCTGATCGACACCGGACTCAAGACCCAGACGGGAGGACGCATCAAACGGCTGGCTTCCTGGATTGGGAATGAAACGTTTATGATGACCTACGGTGATGGGGTCGCGAACGTCAACATTCAAGAACTGGTAGCATTTCATCGCAGACACGGGAAGCTGGCGACCGTTACGGCAGTACGTCCACCGTCCCGGTTCGGAGGTCTCAGCTTCAATGGGGATCTGATAGCCAGGTTCGTCGAAAAACCCCAAATCGATGAGGGATGGATCAACGGTGGCTTCTTTGTGCTGGAGCCGGGCGTGTTGGACTATATTCAAGACGACGATACCATCTTCGAACATGACCCCTTGGAGCGGCTGGCTGCGGATGGACAGTTGGTGCCTTATCGACACGGTGATTTCTGGCAGTGCATGGATATGCTGCGCGATCTCCGCCTGTTGGAAAGCATGTGGAAACAGGGGAATGCCCCATGGAAGGTATGGAAAGCATGACAGCCGATTTTTGGATGGCGCCAAGAGATAGGGTTTGCTTGTCAGTGATTATAGGAAAATCATAAGATGGATGTTGTCAAGATCACGTCGGGCCATGCAATCATTGAAGGAGTCAAAGTCATACCGCTACAAAGGTTCCCCGACGAGCGCGGCAGTGTTTACCATATGCTGAAGGCTACTGATCCGCATTTTCTTCAATTTGGGGAGATCTACTTCTCGACCGTGTATCCCGGTGTAGTCAAGGCCTGGAAGCGCCACCGAATAGCTACGGTGAACTATGCTTGTATTTTTGGCTGTATCAGGCTTGTGCTGTACGATGAGCGAGACTCTTCTCCAACCAAGGGTGTCTTCATGCAGATCCTTCTAGGACCTGACCACTACTCCCTCGTGGTCGTTCCGCCATCAGTTTGGAATGGATTTCAAGGAATGAGTGAACCTCTAGCAATCCTGGCTAATTGTTCCACGGAGCCGTACGACTCTTCTGAGTTTGACCGGGTAGACCCACTGAAAACCCATATCCGCTTCATATGGTGAGGGAGAGAAGGCAAGTATGAATGACACCGTACTCATTACGGGTGCTGGTGGATTCGTAGGTTCGGCTGTAACTCGACTTTTTGTGAAATCTCTGAGTGATACCCCTCCGAAGTTTTCGGATGGCTCACCTGTAAAACACGTCGTGGCGCTCCTTCGGCCGGGCGGCTCCCTGGAGCGTCTGCACGAACTCACCGAAGCCGATCATTGGTCCATCGAATATGCAGATATCACCAATCGCTCCGAACTACGGGACCTCCTCGGCAGGATTTGTCCCAGAGCCATTCTTCACCTGGCTGCGGATAACGCCATATACCGAGATCTTCCAGAGGCGGAAAGATACCGGACGAGCATTATCCCCATTGAAACGATGTTCGAGGAACTCAGTGGAGTGCCGGGCGCCCGACTAGTTCATACAGGCAGTGCTTGGGTGCTCCAGCCCGGGGAAAGGTTGAATGAAAACGCACGGCTCGAGCCACGGTCGGCATACGCCAAGAATAAAGCTTGGGTAGACCAATCGCTGCCAGCCTTTCACGACAAAACAGGCGTCAACTGGATCAATCTGCGGCTCTTCAACATCTTTGGAAAATACGAGCATAAAGCGCGGTTACTGCCTTACCTTGTTCACTGCCTGACGCAAGGGACAGTTGCGGAACTCTCCCATGGTGATCAAATCCGTGATTTTAATGACCTAGAGGTCATCGCGCAGGCATATCTGCTGGCGTTGCAGGCAGATGAAAGTGCCTGCGGCAAGGTCTATCACATTGGCTCGGGATGTGGCATGAGTCTCCGTGACTTCGCCATGACCGTAGCGGAGGTAACGGGAAATGCTCACTTGATCCGGTTTGGGGCAACCCAGACTCAGGATCAAGACATACCTTGCCTGGTCGCTGATCCAGCTCGTGCACGGCGTATTCTACATTGGGCCCCAGCGGGTGACCTGGAGGTGCGCATCCGAAGGACCGTGCAGTGGTGGCTCGAGCGGTTGGGAAAGGCGGTCAAGGTAATCCAGGCAGGCACCTCGTAGCCCCATCGGTGGGACCAGAAACAAAAAAGGAGTTAAATCCATGACAGTATGCAGAACTTGCAAGAGCAACCGATTATACATGTTTCTTTCCCTGGGATCTCATCCCCTTGCAAATGGTTTCTTGAGGAAAGTACAACTGACAGAGACTGAGGCGTTATTTCCTGTGGACATCCACGTCTGTCTGGATTGTGGACTTATTCAAATCCCTAATAACGTCCCACCGGATTTTTTTAGATATTATGTCTATGTTCCATCAGCTTCTGAAGCGATGCATCGGCATTTTGCTGCTCTGGCTGATGAGGTGGCCAGGAAGTTTCTGTCTTCCCCAGAGTCCCTGACCGTTGATATTGGCTGCAATGACGGCCTTTTCCTTAAATCCTTAAAGGATCGTGGCGCCAGAACCCTGGGGGTGGACCCAGCGACCAATATTATCCAGATGGCGAGGGAAAAGGGTTTAGAAATTGTCAATGAATATTTCAGTCCGGAAATTGCAAGAAGGATAACCGAGACGCATGGACCTGCCACCGTCATCATGACAACAAACACATTTCACCATGTTGACGATCTTGACTCCTTCACGGAAGGCGTGGCGCTCCTCCTCGCGGATGAAGGCACCTTTATCATAGAGGTTCCACACGCCCTGGAAATCGTCAACCAGAACCAATTCGATGGCGTGTATCACGAACATGTCTCACAGTTTACCGTGAAATCCATCGTCGATCTCTTTCGGCGTTTTGATCTGGAGGTGTTCGATCTCGAGAGGTTGGATATCCACGGCGGAT
>JBBRRL010000089.1:0-7527 GCA_038200775.1 Nitrospirales bacterium | reverse complement strand
GAACTTCACGCGCTTGTCCTTGGCGGAGATTTCGTTCTCGGTCAGGGCATCGCGTATCGTGCGCCAGTCCCGGCCATGCGGCCGGAGGTTTTTATAAACGTGCTCCTGTGCTGCGTGATCGTCGGAGATGGCGAAAGCCATGACCTGCTCAAGGTCGAGTTTCTCAGCGCGGTAGGCGGCGAGAATAACCGGGCTCACACGGGCCAGCTTCAGGCGGCGGATAACGACGGCCTCGGTGATGCCGAAAGCGGCGGCAACATCGGCCAGCGATTTGCCTTTGTCGATCAGCTCGCGGAAAGCTTCGAACTGATCTGCCGGGTGCATGTCTTCGCGGACGGCGTTTTCGGCCAGGCTCAGTTCGGTTGCATCGGCGTCTTTCTCGATCACTTGGCAGGGCACCTCGAAGGCGGGTTCGATCTCGCCTGACTTGTGAAGTGCATTCAGGGCCGCAAGCCTGCGGCTACCGGCGACGACGGCGTATTTATTGCCGTCCTTCCGGACCACGAGAGATTGCAGAAGTCCATGGGCTTTGATGGAGGCTGCCAGCTCGTCGAGGCTGGCCTTGTTTTGGATCTTGCGAACGTTGCCTTCCCAGGCGGTCAGCTTGTTCAGGGGGATGTTGATGATGTCGTTCATGGTGATTTATTCCTTTTCGGGTTGAAGAGAAGGAAGAGCGCTTACGCGCCCTTCGCTTCGGTTGCTGTTTCGGTTGCGGGTGTGGTTTTGGCTTTCGGCGGGAAGGCCGCGTAGCGTTTGCCGTTGATGACGACGTTGAAGCCGTTGCCCTTGCCGTGTTTGAAGGCTGCGCCGACGCGCTTGTTTTCCTTTTTGCCGTCCGCTTCGACGGTGTCAAAGATGTAGAAGGCGGGAACCTGTTTCTCTTTGGTCGTTTCGTTCGTGGTTGTCATAGCTGTTATCTCCTTCGTTTGAATTTCCCTTTCGGGCATGACTCCGATCAGTCCGACGCGGGCGCGGCGTCCACAGGAAAATTGGGGGAGACCACGCATGCTCCGCATGCAACTACCAGTGGGGGAACCGATTCTTCCTGTTGACGCTTGAAGTGAACGCAAAGGGCAGGGGTCAAGGATGCACGTAGGAATTCAGAACGGCTGAAGGAGATGGGCTGACAACACGTTTTTAAGGAACGGCGCTCGAAACAGGACTCTCTACGGTCTCGACACCGGCGCCGAAAGCGATTCTAAAAAGGAAAATCTTCAGGAGCGGCACTGTCCTGGCACAAGGGTCAGAGATAAGGCTATGCTCGTCTGTTGAAAGAACGTCGGCCAATACCGGGCGCGCTGAAAGACAAGGAACGAAATCCTTCGCCTCGCCGCCTCCATCAAGCAGGGCACAGTGACGGCCTCGCTGATGCTCAGAAAGTTGGGAAGCTACCCGCGTCAGAACGGCCCTGGCCGTTGCGTTGCGCGAAACCGGGCGCATCGAACGCACACTTTTCATCCTGTCCTGGCTGCAAAGCGTAGAGCTTCGCGACGCGTCCATGCCGGCCTCAACAAGGGCGAGGCTCGCAACGCGCTCGCCCGAGCCGCCTTCCTCTGCCGTCTCGGCGAGATCAGAGACCGCAGCTTCGAGCAGCAATCCTATCGGGCCAGCGGTCTCACGCTGGTCACAGCCGCCATCGTGTTCTGGAACACCGTCTATATAGATCGAGCTGTCGCCGCCTCAACACGCAAGGGAGAACCAGCCGAGCCTGACCTGCCCAGACGACAGTCTTCAGCTCGGGCTTGCAGGCTTCGCACTTGTATCTGGAAGATTTCCATAAACGCAGTCCTTAAAGGAGAGCCTGGGTCGTCCGCATCGGGCGGCTGCGGAAGACAAGGCCACGGTGCTCAAAAGAATAGGCGCCGTGACACAAAAAGTTGTATTAGATATACACCTCTAATTCTTCGCACCAAGGGCAACCGAACTCCGAACCTGGAATGCACTCGCGATGAAACCAGAAGTATTTCGGCAGCGGAGATACGGCCCAGGCGCTAGAAGCTGTTAGCCGTGCCGGCCATCGAAGAGGCCGTTCCAACTCAAGAGGGTGTCCTCATGCCGATGAATGCCGAAGCCTTCCATCCCGCGACCGAAGATCCGGTCAGCAATGTTCTCAAGTGGATATTGCTGGCGGTTGCCATCGTGACATTTGCGGCAATGGGTTGGGCGACGGCCATCACCTACCGTACTGCCCCTCCGCAGCCGGAACGGTTTCTGGCGGCAGGCGGCGGTGTGATCATGACAGGCGACGACATCGTCGCCGGCAAGGCCGGCTTCCAAAAAGCCGACCTGATGGATTTCGGCAGTCTCTACGGCATGGGATCGTATTACGGCGAAGACTATACAGCGACGCTCCTTGTGCGTCTGGGCACCCTGACCGAGCAGAACATCGCCACCACCCAGTTTGGCGGCGCTCTGACAGATCTGACTGCGGACCAGCAGAACGCGGCCAAATCCGCGATGCAGAAGATGCTACAGGGCATTGACCTTACCCAGGCGGAGGTTACGTTTCCCGCGCCGCTCTCTGCCGCCGTCGCGACAGTTCAGGCCGAAACTACCAAACAGTTGAACACGGCGGACCCGCCGAACGGTTGGACCCCCGCTTACAGTCTCACCCCCAAAGACGCGGCTCAGACAGCTGATTTTCTGATTTTTTCATCCCTGACGACGGTGGCAAGGCGCCCCGGTCTGGAGGCCTCATGGACGCAGAACTGGCCGTTTGAGCCGTTGGTCGGCAATACCCCGACATCTTCAACCTTCATCTGGACCTGGATCAGCTTCTCTTTCACCTTCCTGATGTTCGGCGTGGTGATTTTCATTTACGAGCGCTTCCTCAATCACCCCGATGACGCGCCGATGGACCCGGTGCTGGTGGATTTCCTGCCCCTGACGCGCAGCCAGCGCAAGACGGGGAAATACTTTCTGGTCGTTGCTGTTCTGCTTTTGGTGCAAATCGGCGCGGGAACGCTAATGGCGCATTCCTATTACGACCGGACTAGTTTCTACGGCTTCGACATCAACCGGCTGTTGCCGTTCAACTTCTTGCGCGACGTGCACATCCAGGCACCGCTTGCCTGGATCGGCCTGTCATGGATAGCGACCGCACTGTTTTTGGCCCCGGCCATTGCGGGTGGCAGGGAAGCGCGCGGCCAACCCCTCTGCGTGGATTTGCTGTTCTGGCTGACGCTGATCGTGGTTACGGGCGGACTTGTCGGCGATTACCTCGGCATTATGGGCGTTATCCGGCGGGACTGGTTCTGGTTCGGCAATCAAGGCTTGTCCTACATCCAACTCGGACGGTTTTGGCAGATTGGATTTTTCGTCAGCCTTGCCTTATGGAGCGTAATGGTATTGCGCGCGCTTTGGCCGACCGGTGAGGCGCTTGCCCGCGCCACCCGGCAGTTCTGGTCCGGGCACATTCGGCTTGAGAATCTGATCTGGGCGGCCACGGTCAATATCGCCGTCCTCTATGCGTTCGGGATGATTCCGCTTACGGGTATCGAAAAATCATTCACCATCACCGACTTCTGGCGGTGGTGGGTCGTCCATCTATGGGTCGAGCAATCCTTCGAGTTCTTCGCTGCTTGCATGAGCGCTTATCTGCTGATGGCGACGGGACTGGTCTCCCGCATACTGGCCGAGCGCGCGGTCTATTTCGAACTGATCCTGATTTTCCTGGGCGGCGTGCTTGGCACCGGCCATCACATTTATTGGGCGGGTGGTCCGAGCCTATGGGTCCCCACAGGGAGCATGTTCTCGTTCATCGAAGTGCTGCCGCTCGTGCTGCTCGTGACAGATGCCATCCAGCAATACAAGCTCATCAAGGCGCACACCGATTTCAATTATGGTCTAGCCTACATCTACATCATCGGTGCGGCGTTCTGGAATTTCGTCGGTGCCGGCGTGCTGGGCGGCGGTACGTTGAACGCACCGCTGGTCAACTATTATGAGCACGGAACATTTCTGACACTCGCTCACGCGCATACCGCTTTGTTCGGCGCGTTTGGCGAACTCGGAATCGGGCTGATTTATTTTTGCCTGCGCTATATCGCGGGCAATAAGCCCTTCAGCAATACGCTCGGCAAGTGGGCGTTCTGGCTTTACAATCTGGGATTGGTTCTCTGGATCGCCTTTAACTTCTTCCCGATCGGTTGGCCGCAGTTGCTGGCCGTATACGAGCATGGTTACGCCTTTGCCCGCAGCCCGAGCTTTTACAAGGATACGATCTTCTGGCAATGGATGCGGATGCCGGGTGACATCGTCTTCGCCCTTGGCGCCCTGTTGATGGCTTTTGATTTTATCGTCAAGCTCCGGCCGCTCTACCCGCAGTTCATCGAACGCCTGATCCCCGGAAGCGCCGGGTCTGCTCAAGATTCGAGGACGACGGCATGAATGGTACCCCAAAGGAAATGGGGGGGACTAAAACCGCCGGGGGAAGCCTGGTTGCCACGCTACTGCTCGACAACTCCGAAACAGGGAGAAAGAAACAGTGATTATTAAATCCTCGGATCAGCTTCCCAGAAACACTCTGCTGAAACGGTTCCCTGTACCAAAAAATTTCGAGGTATCGCCCCAATCGCGCATTGAACGCGGCAAGACCTGGCCGGCACCCGCTGGCGCGACAAGCATTAAGAAATTCGAGGTTTATCGATACGATCCGGAGACGGAAAAGAATCCCCGCATCGACACCTACGAAGTCGATCTCGACACCTGTGGGCCGATGGTGCTCGACGCGTTGATGAAGATCAAGGACGAGATCGATTCTACGCTGACATTCCGCCGTTCCTGCCGCGAGGGGGTTTGCGGTTCTTGTTCGATGAACATCGACGGCACGAACTGGCTCGCCTGCACGCGATTTATTACGGACACGGCAGAGCCCGCAACCATCTATCCGCTCAACCATTTGCCCGTCATCAAGGATCTGGTTCCCGACCTTACCCATCTCTATGCGCAGTACGCGCTCATCGAGCCTTGGCTTAAAACGAACTCACCGGTCCCTGAGCGCGAACGCCTGCAAACCCCCGAAGCAGCCGACGCGCTGAACGGTGCGGACGGTAAAGGTCCCGCCGCGTGCATCCTCTGCTTCTGCTGCACGGCAGGATGCCCCAGTCATTGGTGGAACGGTAATCGCTTTCTCGGCCCGGCTGTACTCCTGCAAGCCTACCGCTGGCTCGCCGACAGCCGGGATGAAGCCACCGGCGAACGTCTCGACAATCTGGAAGACCCGTTTAGGCTCTATCGCTGCCACACGATCCTCAATTGTACCCGCACCTGCCCGAAGGGCTTGAACCCCGGCAAGGCGATTGCCTCGATCAAGAAAATGATCGTTGAGCGGAGGAATTGACCCCGATGACCCGCGACGACCGACCGCTCTCACCCGACATTCAGATCTACAGGCCCCAGCTTACCTCGGTACTGTCGATCATTCACCGATTCACGGGCATCGCGCTCAGCATCGGCGCGCCGTTGATGGTTTGGTGGTTGATTGCGGCGGCGGCCGGGCCGGCAGCCTATTCCGCCCTCCACGGCTTTCTTGCTTCATGGCTTGGCCTCGTCCTCCTGCTGGGATGGACGTTCTCTCTCTTTTTCCACCTCTGCAACGGCATTCGGCATTTGTTTTGGGACGCGGGCTACGGTTTCGAGCTCCAGACGATCTACGTCTCCGGTTGGGCGGCAGTCGCGATCAGCATCGCTCTTACCCTGACCTCCTGGATCATCAGCTTCGGCATGAAAGGATAGCGATAATGGCGGCGAAACGGCTTCGATCATCATTCGACCGAACGCAAGGGCTCGGCTCCGCTCGGGAAGGCGTCGGGCATTGGTGGTTGCAGCGTGTAACGGCAGTGGCTTTGGTGCCGCTGAGTCTTTGGTTCGCTGCCTCGTTGATCGCGTGCGCCAGAGACGATTACGGCGCTTTGCTACTGTGGCTGCATGCGCCGCATATAACTGTGCTGATGGTGCTGTTGTTGATCGCCCTCTTTTATCACATGGCCCTCGGTCTTCAGGTGGTAGTTGAGGATTACGTTCATACCGACCGCATAAAAATTCCAACCGTGATTGTGATCCACCTCGGATGTTTTGGGCTGGCCATAGCCGGTGTCATCGCCACTTTACGCATTGCCTTCGGGGGATAGGTACGGTGCAGGCTATCGAGCGGAAAGAAGTGAAATGTGATGTTTGTTGAGGGAATTCTGCCTCTGGCGCGAGAACGCCTTGTGACGATCAAGGACAGCGCCCTGCTAACGGAGGATGCCAGATTTCTCGATGGCCTACACATCAATCTTGTCGTTGTCAGCGACAAGGGCGGCGCGATGGTTGGTGTCGTCACCAGAACAGATGTCGTTCGCCAGATGGGTCTTTGACAGGGCTGTAGTTGCACCGTTGCCATTTCAACAGTGATGACCAGGGATGTCACCTGCTGTCGTCCCGGCGACTTGCTGCACTATGTATGGAGACTCATGAGAGAGGAGCCTTCTGCACGTCCTATCGCCGGGCGAGAATTACAGACCGCTAAGGGTGATCAACGCACGGGATTCCCTTCTCGCTCTTTTAGAGGAATCGGAGCATGATGAGGCATTTCTGCGCGATTATGTAATGGGCGTTGGATATCGTTGAGGAGGATGCATGATGGTCATGGACTCAAACACTTCGACTAAAAACAACCTGCTGGACCGAGCCTTATCCCGATGGGAGAACGAGGGCGGCGCGGCATCACTCGGCCCGCAGGAGAGCTCGATCTCTGGCCAAGAGCACTCCGAGGTTCCTCTGTTGACGAATGCCGAGTTAGTGAAGCTCCGCATTCGAGTGATCGCACTGGAGAACTTAGTGATCACGTTGCTCGCAGGAGCAACTGATCGGCAGCTCGACCTTGCTCGTGAAATGGCTGCCTATATCTCTCCACGACCAGGCTTTACCCATCATCCTTTGACGATACATGCCGCCACTCAGATGGTAGATCTCATTGAACGGGCCGGCCATTTCCGGTGAAAGACGCCTACATGAGCGTCACTGGCATTACGAGCGGCCTTTAGCCAATGGATCGTCGTGGAAGGTGCCCCACACTCTTTTGTTTAGATTGGATATACCAGAGCGCCGAGAAGAACTCCGCAAGCGGCATAACGTAGGGAAAGACATGTCAGCAACAGCCAAAACAAAGCGCGTCCGCCGATTGCGGCTATCAATGCACACTCATGTCGTGTCGGCTGCGTGCGGGATCGCGGCCTTCGGCTTGTTCGAAATCGTGTACGACCCGATACTGGTGACCTCCCAACAGGCTCAGTTAGGTCCGTCGCCATGAGCGTAAATCCTCCGCCGCAAGACGCACACTGGCCGGAAGGCGCTCTTTTTACTCTCGGCCATTCCACGCTGCCAATCGAGCGGTTTATCACCTTATCGCAAACCTATGGCATCGAACGCCTCGTGGACATCCGCACGATCCCACGTTCGCGTCATAATCCGCAATTCAACGGCGCCGCCCTGGCTGACAGCCTGACAGAAGAGCACATTGAATATGTGCATATTCAAGCGCTG
>JBBRRL010000088.1:0-7538 GCA_038200775.1 Nitrospirales bacterium | reverse complement strand
GCATCAATCAACTTCGATATCGCCTCGATGGCGTCGTACCATAGTCCCGCCTCGGCATACATGAAAGTCGCTTGCGACAAACTGGGAGGGCGGGTGTTGGTGCTCAGACCCATGATGGACTCGACGCGCTCCATCGTTCCGCCAGCCAAAACATCTCGCGAGCGGCGTTCGGGGTCCATGACGCGCGTAACATGCCAGGAATACCGTTTTCCTGGCGAGAGCCGCACACCATAATCCTCGAGCCTCAGTTCATGTATCCCTGCCTCAATGGGAGGATTGAGGCGACTTTCGATAAGGGGCTTAATTCCATCATCGATCAAGGTGAGTTCAAAAGGACTGGTCATTCGTTTCGAGACGAACCAGTACAGGATGGGCTGTTCTTGCAAAGTCAGACCGGTATGAAGGGGTGCCAGCACCGACAACACAAAGCTTCGGTCGTCCCCTCGTGTGCCGCCTCCGACCCGGCCTCCAGGGAGCCCTCGTCCCACTGGCGGTTTATATACAGGTGTGGCTGCAGCAGGAGGAGGCGATTGTTTCTTCGGTTCTATGACATTCCCGGTGTTCGTTGGTTTTGGAGGAGCGCTTGCTGCCCATGTTAATAGCGGTATTAGTGCCACAGTCAGGATGGCGGTGTTGATTACACGCTTGATGTTCATGAGATCTGTTCCTCCCATTTCATTTCACGACTGGCCATCTCGATGTGTCCGAGGACGTGAAATACTGCGATCTTGGTGTCTTTGCCTTTCAAGGAGAGAAGACCAACCGGCACTGTCTGATACCGGTCAGCGACATAGTGCAGGGTGGATTCGCCGATCAAGACCCGACAGGAGCTGTTGCCGAATGTCGTTTCCGAGAGCGCTTTATCATAACTTTCCAATCTGGCTGCAATATTCACGGTGTCGCCAACGGTGGTGTATTTTAATCGTTGGGCGCTTCCGATGCTGCCTGCCACAGCAGGCCCTGTAAAAATACCGATCCGCAATCTGACGCGAGGCATGTGGCGCTCTTGCCACACCGTGCACAATTTGTTCATGGCGTTTTCCATATCAAGCGCACAAGCGACTGCGTTGATCGCGTCTTGCTTGATCTCGGCTTCTGTCTGTCTGGCCAAGGGCACCCCAAAGTTGGCCTTAACAGCATCGCCATAGTAATCATCCACCACCCCCTCGTGCCGCATTACCTCCTGGGCCATTGCATCGATATAGCAGTTCGTCCAGTCCATTAGAGCTTTCGGCTCCATTTTTTCGGAGACAGCGGTAAAGCCTTCGAGATCCGTAAACAAGACGGTGACGATGAGTTTTTGCGACCGCGGGCGTCCACCATCGAAAAATTGCTCTCGCTGTTCCCAGATCGTGTCGGCAACTTGCGGAGAGACATGTCGGGAGAATAACTGCATTAAGAGTGCTCGCTGCTCTCGCTCCTCGTTGGAGATATATGCAGTGATCAGTGCGGCGGAAGTTAGCCAGACCATCGCGGGAGGCACAAAAGGGATCCAAATGCCACGCACGAAGAGGAACTCGACCAGCAATGCCAGGACAAACACACCGGTGGCCGCCATGAGCGAAAAGCGCCAAGCTGAACGCACCCACATGCCGATCAGTCCTCCGGCCAGGGCCCACACAATAATCCATGCGGCTTCTTGCTTATCTGTCCACGTGACCAGGGGCCGCGCCTGCGTTAGTGCTGCGCGCAATATCTGGTCAACGACATGGGTATGAATCGTTACGCCATATGTATTTTGATGATCACTGGCCGATCGTGAACTTAGCGGAGTGTGAAAGACATCCGGAACGCTTTCAGCGGTAACCCCGATGAGCACGACTTTATCATTAATCGCTTCCCTCGGAATCTGGCCTGAGAGAACGGCCGCAAATGGATAAGACCGAAAGGCATCATCGGTGTGCTTGTAATCGACAAGGAACTGGTATCCCCGGGCGTCTAGAGCCACATATCCGCCATCCATCGGTTCTAGTGGTCTAAAAGTCGTGGTGCCCAGGCGCATGTACTGGGAGTTCACGGGGTCGGGTTGCGGTGAGATGCCCTCCTTTCGCAGATAGTGGAGAGCCAGCCGTAATGCAAACGAATAGGCGACTTTCGCATCGTCATCCAGGAATAACAGGGCCCGGCGCACGATACCATCACGATCGACCAGTACATCATTGAAGCCGACCTGTTCCGTTCCCATCAGGGTAGGCGGAGGAAGAACACTGGCCTGGGCCGCGCCGCCGAACTTCATCACCATAATAATGTTTGGATTATCCGCCAACGTTGTTAGCAGTTCCTGGTGGCCTTGCCCTACTGGCAGATCGCGATAAATGTCGACGCCGATAGCGCGCGGTCCAAATTCTAAAAGTTTCTTCAAGGCCGCGGCAAGCAGCGAATCATCCAAAGGCCAATGGTTAAGCGCTTGGATATCGCTTTCTGAAATGCCAACGACGACAACGGACGGCGATAGACCGACTTCCTTGGGAGCGATCTGTAGCGACCAGTCGTATGCGGCCAACTCCCAGGTTTCAAGATAGCCGGCGTGACGAAGGGCTAACACGCCGAGGGCCACAACGGTGCTTACCACCACCGCGGCGATAATCGGCGAGCGCAATATCCTTTTAAGAATGGTGCCCCCAGGTTCTTAGAGCCAATTATTCAACAGTAGAAACGGTGCCCAGTAGGCGGGATGTTCATATACCCCATCCCCGAGCATCTTGAGTTGCGCGCGCTGGAGCGCCACGGCTTTTGATTCCGACGGGGTTTGGAGTTGCCGGTAGAACTCCGTTATCAGCTCCGACGAGGCCTGGTCGTTGATAAACCACAAGGTCGCAACGGCGCTTCTCGCACCGGCCTTGATGGCAACTCCTGCCAGGCCGAGCGCCGCGCGATCGTCGCCTGCGGCCGTTTCACACGCGCTCAGCGTCAGCAACCCCAGCGGCTCGTCACGGAATCTAAAGACGCCAATGAACTGATCCAGACGGTCCATCGTCAGCTTGTCGTCAAAGGTGAGCAGAAAGCTTTTCTCCACACTGTTGCCGAACTGGCCGTGAGATGCGATGTGCACGAGCGAGAATGGCTCGTCCTTCAGCTCTTGTTCAACCCGGGAGGCAACGAAATCTCTATTGAGCAAAACTGTCCCGCCGTAGAACCCCTTGATTGCATCCAACTCCTCGGAGACGCTCGGAAGCGCAGGAAACCCTTGAACCCCCTCACTCAGACCCGCCGAGAGTGCTTTCATGTGTTCCCGTTTCAGCGGCCGGGGATCGGTCAAGGTCAGGCCCGGAGTTGTTGCGACGGCATACCGCTGAATTAGAAAGCCTTTCCCATCGTGCAGGGCTGCCATGGGAATCGTCCGCAGCGCTCCATCCGGAACAAACACCAGTGTATCGATGGGCAAAGGCGCGAGTACGCTCTCCAGCGGACGAATGAGATGATTATATAACTCTTGCGCGTAGGGCAGATATTCGCGCGTTGTCCGTTTTTCCAAGAGTAAGCGGAATTCCCGGACTTCTTTTGTTAGGACCTCTGCGGTCACCGGCACGGACACCCGCTTCATGCCGGTCGGAAGGCTGACGAGCAATTCGAGACGATCCTTCAGGATGATTGGATAGATGATCGCTGCCGTCTTTGAAACGGTCTCAAGGGCGCTGATCCGGGACCGCGCCGCATCAACACACTGGTCGTGAAAGTAATCCCGTAACTCTGCGACCTTGAACATCTCAATCGCATCACGCGCTTCCAGCAAATTAGGCTCGGCCTGTTGGGGGTTCTGGGAGACAGCCGGATTCTGGAGGAGAAGGTCCGCCAGCTCAAAATACACCGGCCCGACCGATTCCCGGAACGAGGACTGCGCGCTTGTCGTCACGGTAAGTTCCGGACGGATCGACTGAAGAGCATACACAGCGCGTCGGTACGCCCCGATGGCTTCCTGAGGGTTTCCCATAGCCTTCAGGAGGCGCCCTGTTTGCCATTGCCAGCGATAGAGCGCCTCCGGAAGTACCGCGCGTTGACCTGCGAAGATAGCCCTTCGGGTCAACTCAAGAGACTCCTGGTATCGTTGTTCAGTCTCATAGAGCGCGCCCAGATAGCCCCATGCGTACGATGCCGCTCGCGCGTCATCAATGGCGTCGGCCAGCGCAGCCGCCCTGGCAAACAGTCCTCCGGCTTTGAGGTGGAGCGCGTCCTTTGCATCCGGGAAATGAAGACTCAATTTCTGATACGCCAATCCCGCGGTGATCAATCCATAGGCCTTCTCGTGCGAAGGCTCGAGTGCCATCATCTCTTCGACCGCCTGATCGAAAAAGTCCTTGGCCTCCTGGTATCGACCGCTCTGCAAGGACATCGTCGCAGCATTGGTAATCGCGCGGACGGCCAAGGGGGCATTGTGAGTGGCTCTGGCAGACTCGATACTTTCACGATACGCGGCCATGGCCTCAGGGTACTGTTTCTGCGCCGTTTTCAGGTTCCCCAGGTTATTTAAGATCACCGCAGAGACCGTCTTGTCATCGATCCGCCGGGCAACTTTTAAGCCTTCTTCCAGGGCTGGAGAGGCGCTGTCCAGCGAACCCGCGCTCAGATAGAGGCTTCCCACGCTTCCAAGAATGGACGCGATTCTGGGGTCGTCGGACGTCTGACGGACGCGCGCCAGGGCGGAGTTCAAACTTTGCAGCGCCTGGTTGTATTGGCCCATGGATTGATAAGCCTGGGCCAGGCGTGTCAAGGCATCGATCTCCCCATTGGGTTGTTTCACTTGCTGATAGCCACGCGCCGCGTCCTGCCAATTCAAGGCGGCCTGCTCGAAGTCGCCACGTTGGAAAGACTGCCAGCCCTGCTCCATGGAGTGTTCCGGCTTCAATGCTTCGGCGGCGCAGACCGTCGCAGCACCGAACAAGGTCAAGCACACGGTCGCGAGAGCAATATGGCGTTTCATTGTCGTCATGCCTCCTACACCAACAGGCCTGGTCAGTCTTGAGCCTTAGAATAACTGAACCACCGCTTGTATATGAACCCCGCTATCTTGCTTGCTTCCGCCGACAGACGGGATGTGATTTAATTCCTGCCCCCAAAAGATTTCAAACCGGCTGCCCGCCATAATATTCCAAATCAATCCGATACCAGCACTGACGAGCGTATCTGGATCTGCAGATGGCGCATTCGTGTTCGTGCCCCGACCGAAATCCATAAATGGCGCGAGCATGACAATATCTTCACCTAAGGATGACCGCAGAACGGGCACGCGGGTCTCCAACGACAGCAGGATAGCATTATCCTGTACTAGGGTATTCTCACGATACCCGCGCACACTATAGCGCCCTCCCACTGAGATCTGCTCGAGAGGGAAGAGATGCGCATTCGACAGCTGAATCGCTCCACGCCCGATGAGTTGGATGTTCCAGGGGTCAAAGCGGCGGGCCCATTGGGCTTGGAACAGCCATGAGAAGAACTTGGAATCAGCGCTATCCGGGATGCCATTATTTTTGCCTGTGGCGCCCAGCACATTGAGTCCGACAGAGAACCGCGAATAGGCGGAGATGACTTGTTGCCCCGAACGATTCACCCAATCCTGAAAGAACCGGAGCGCCGAAATGCGGGATACCCCATTCGTCGCCCCCACAGTGAATTCAAACGGCTCCCCGAGCAAAAATGTCTTATTCTCCAGATATTCTCCCGTAATGCCGATCCCAAACTCTTTGTAGAGTGTTCGGTATAGTGGTTGCCTAATTGTCATTCCCACTATATTCGACTCGCTCTTGATATTCAGACCCTCGAATGGGGCTTCCACCACCTTAAAATCATTTTTCCTGAAATCAAAGGCAACCGTCGTGTCGTAACGGTTCACCGGCAGGACATAGCGGACATTCAGTTCCGGATTGACCCCATCAGAACGGCCGTATTGCACGCTGAGGGTATCGCCATGACCGGTGAAATTCTGGTGAGCGAGTGTCGTCAGTAGATGGTTCTCTCCGACGGAAGGAGACAGGAAATTGTTGTACTCCACCCAGGCATTGATGGGATCGGCTTCAACCACACGCACATTCAGCACGCTATCGCCGCGCGTTATCCCCGGTCGAAGTTCCGCGTTGATGCGCGTAATGCGCGCGTCGGCCTGCAACAGTTGCAATCTATCTTGGATAGTATTCACGTTGACCGGAGGGCCGGCCCCCAACTCCATCCGCTTTTGAATATAGCTTGGGAAAAACCATTTGGTACCTTCAATGTCGATCCGACTCAGCTTGCCTTCAACAATCTGAACGATCAGCACGGCGTCTTTGACACTCTGATCCGGGATGACCGCGCCCGACGTCACATAACCTTTATTGACATATAGCAGGGTCAGGGCTTGCCGGAGTGCCTCGATGTCTTCGGCCGAAAGTTCTCGGTTGGTGTAGGGAGCAGTGACCTGTGCCAGTTCCTCCGGCGAAAAGACCGTGCTGCCTTCGACACGTATCTCTTTGACAAAGACTCGGATTGCCGGGACCACTTCGCGTTTTCCTGGTGGCGGCGGAGCCGGCAAGATTGGCGGAGGCGCCGGCGGCGGTGGTGGAACCTGCTCAGGGAAGGGCGGCGGTTGCTGCGGGAACGGCGGTGGGACCACTGCCTGCCCCCAGACCGAGGAACAGGGAAAACACGTGACAATAAAGATAAGACAGGATGGCAACACCCAATGAGCGGAACGTGCGACGTGATAGTGGCCGGCTCGTCCGATCATGGTCGGAAACCGACCTCCCAGCTTGGCAGCAGCAACTCTCCCAATTTCATGGACCTTTTGCAGACGTGACGCATTGTGCCCTCCCTATACTTCTCTACGGATGAAAGGCCCCTAACATGCCTATAAATATCAGCGCTGTCTGTCAGGGAAAACCTGACACACTTTCGGAGGGGATGGCCCGTCTCGTCGGGTATCCTCAACGGAAACGGGTAACTATGGACCGCAGCGGGCTTCCCTATTCAAAGATAAAAGGATGGGAACGGGCAAGCCGACGTTATCAGGAGTCGAATGCGTGTTGCTGAAGCTCTTGCTGACTTCCTGCAGAGGGCTTGGCAAGAGACCCCCGGGTTCGGCCGGGATCCCGTCGCGTCCAACGACCGTAAAGCTACTAATGCTGTTGCCTTGCGCCCGCGCCGCACAGTCAGACGTCAGCGGCGCGATCTTGAGGAGACTCGACGGAAGAGGCGACAAGCTGCCGCTAAGATTCTGCACCGGAGACTGAATCTGGATTGTGCCGTTGACACCGAGGGCCGACGAGGCGCTCAGGACGCTAGATGGATCTATAAGGAAGACATCAGCGGTAATGTTTATATTGCCGCCGTTGCCGCCAAATGCATTGGCAATGATGCGGCTGTGATCGAGGATCACAAAGTTAGGATCGATGGTGATGTTCCCGCCATTACCAAGGCCGCCACGAACCGTCGCCGTGATCGCGCTATTGCCGAGTTGCACCAATGAGCCGGCATGAAGCGTGATATTGCCGCCATCACCCTGAAGCGCTTCAGTGGTCACGGAACTATCCTGGCTGACAAAGCTATCGATAGCAGTAATGATGGTGCTC
>JBBRRL010000087.1:0-7567 GCA_038200775.1 Nitrospirales bacterium | reverse complement strand
CTCCGCAGACGGCAATGCCGGTTCGAGGTCGTATTCAAGGATTGGCACGAGGTCATCAACCAGTCCTCCGCCCATGACTAGAATCGGCGCGGAGATCCCCGCCTGTCGCAGCTCGATTCCCTCGGCAATGGTTGCGACCCCCAAGCGTCGGACGCCCGCCGACACGAGCGTCTCGGCGATGCGTACGGCGCCGTGTCCATAGGCATTGGCTTTGACGACAGCGAGGATGGCGCTGGAGCCAACGCGTCGCGCAACTTCTTGGAGGTTCTGACGGAGAGCAGGAAGAGAAATCTCGGCGAGGATGAGGCTCAAATCTCGGTGATCTCCGCCTCCTTTTTCTTGAGCAGCTCGTCGACCTTTGCCATGTAGGCGTCGGTCAGCTTCTGGATTTCGTCATGCGCTTTTTTCGCGTCGTCTTCGGCCAGCCCTGAATCCTTCTGGGCTTTCTTAATCTCCTCGAGGGCATCACGTCGAATGTTGCGGATGTGCACTCGGACCTCCTCCGTCAGCCTCTTGGCCACCTTGACAAGATCCTTGCGGCGCTCTTCTGTCAACGGTGGAATGGGCAGCCGTATCAACTTGCCGTCGTTGGTGGGAGTGAGTCCCAAGCCGGATGCCATGATGGCCTTCTCGATGTCCTTCATCAGGCTTTTTTCGAACGGCTGGACAGTGATCAGGCGGCTTTCGGGAGTGGCCAGAGTGGCAACTTGTTTCAGGGCAGTAGGTGTCCCGTAGTAATCGACCTTGACCTGATCGAGGAGAGCCACAGAGGCACGGCCGGTACGGAGGCCGGTGAATTCATGACGAAGGTGTTCGACCTGTCCCTCCATCTTCTCGGTCGCCTTCTTCTTGAAGTCCGCCATACTCTTATCGGCCTAGGCCTGGCCGACCTCGTCGCGCACGAGAGTGCCGAGGTGCTCGCCTTGCACGATGCGTTTGATATTACCCTTTTCTTTGATGCTGAAGACGATGATTGGGAGGTTGTGATCCATGCACAACGACAGGGCAGTCGAGTCCATGACTTTGAGCTTTTTGTCCAGCACGGTCAGGAAGGGGAGGCGATCGAATTTTTTGGCGTTGGGATTCTTCATCGGATCGTCGTCGTAGATGCCGGCGACCTTGGTCCCCTTGAGAATGACTTCCGCGCCGATCTCCATGCCCCGGAGTGCCGCGGCGGTGTCGGTCGAGAAATAGGGGTTGCCGGTCCCCGCAGCAAAAATCACCACGCGTTTTTTCTCCAAGTGGCGGATGGCCCGCCGCCGGATGTAGCCCTCCGCCAGTTGACGCATGTCGATGGCGGATTGCACGCGAGTGACGGCGCCTTGCTTTTCCAGCGCGTTCTGCAGGGCGAGCGCGTTCAGCATCGTGGCGAGCATGCCCATATAGTCCGCCGAGGCGCGTTCGATGCCGCCGTCAGCTGCGGAGATGCCGCGAAAGATATTGCCGCCGCCGATCACAATAGCAATCTCGACGCCCATTGCAGCGACCTCTGTGATTTCCGCGGCGATGTAGTTGATCATTTTGGGATCGATACCGAAGGGCTGATCACCGGCAAGGACTTCGCCGCTGATCTTCAGGATGATGCGCTTGTAGACGGGCCGGCTCATTCCTCTTCGCCGAGTTGATACCGAGTAAATCTGCGCACGCCGATGTTCTCGCCGATGGTGGCGATCTTCTGTGTGAGAATGTCGCCGATCTTCACGTTTGGATCTTTAATGAAGGGCTGCTCGAGGAGGCACGTGTCCTGATAGAATTTCTCGAGCTTCCCGGTGGCGATCTTTTCCCACGCCGCTTCCGGCTTGCCCAGCTCCTTCGCCTGGCCGCGATAGATCACAAGTTCTTTGTCGATGACGTCCTGGGGGAGGTCCTCGCGGCGCACATAGAGCGTTTCCTTGTTGGCGGCTATCTGAAGCAGGAGATCTTTGACCATGGCCTTGAACTCGTCGTTCCGCGCCACGAAATCCGTCTCACAGTTGACTTCGATCATCACACCGACCTTGTTGCCGACATGGATGTAGGAGGCAATGAGGCCTTCGTTCGTGGCCCGGCCCATTTTCTTGCCGGCCGAGGCGAACCCTTTCTGACGGAGCCAATCGATCGCCTTGTTGACATCATCGCTGTTTTCAATCAGGGCCTGCTTGCAGTCCATGATTCCGGCTCCGGTTTTTTTTCGGAGCTCCTTCACTAGTCCACTATCACCTGGCATGTCTCGTCGACTCCTTTAAGTATGACTGACTTTGGAAGAGGTCTAGACTCCTGCGACGGCCGTGTGCACGTCGCGCATTTCTGCCGGAGTCAAATTCCCGGGCTTGTCTTCTTCAGCCCGTTGCGTGCGTAAATGCATGCCTTCAACCGCTGCATCGGCCACCTTGGAGGTGAGCAGCTTGATGGATCGAATCGCATCATCGTTGCCTGGAATCAGATACTCAATGCCGTCGGGGTCGCAGTTGGTGTCCAGGATCGCCACAATGGGGATGCCCAGTCGATTGGCTTCCATGATGGCGAGCCGGTCGCCTCGCGTATCGGCGACAAAAATACCCGCCGGCAGCGAATTCATCCCTTTGATCCCGCCAAGCACGACTTCCAGGCGGGCACGTTCCTTTTCCAGTTGCGCCACCTCTTTTTTGGGCAGCCGCTCAAACGTCCCGTCAACGGCGGAAGTTTCGATCTTGCGGAGCTTATCAATGCTTTTCCGGATTGTGTTGAAGTTCGTCAGCATTCCGCCGAGCCAGCGTTCAGACACGTAGTACATCTGGCAACGCTTGGCTTCCTCTTCCACAATTTCCCGGGCCTGGCGTTTGGTGCCTACGAACAAAATGGACTCGCCGTCGGCGACCGTGCGACGGATGAAGTCATAGGCAGCATCGAAGCGAGCGACGGTCTGCTGGAGATCGATGATATAGATCCCGTTTCGCTCGCCGAAGATGTACCGCTTCATCTTCGGGTTCCACCGATTAGCCTGGTGCCCGAAATGCACACCTGCTTCTAAGAGTTCCTTGATTGTGATCGCCCCCATTTACCGTCACCCCCTTCCTATCGCCGGTGTACCCGTGCTGTCGAGATGGCACGGGAGGAATTTCTGGCTCCTTGCGCCGACATAATGTCCGCTCGAAGCGGACGCCAATGGATTATTGTGGGATACCTGCAGCTCATAAGTTCGGCGGCCGCAGGCCTGCTTGGATGTCAATGAAATCACTCGTGTAGGGCCTTGAAAATTATCATGATAGGAGAAGATTTGCAAGCAAAAATTTCTTTCTAGGAGCGATAACTCGCGTTAATCTTGATGTAGTCCAATGAAAGGTCAGACGTCCACACCGTGGCACAAGCGCGGCCCTGGCCGAGAGATACTGTCAGGCTGAATTCCGGCTTTTTCATGACCTCATTGGCCCGCGCTTCGGCGCCGGGCCCGAGGGTAATTCCGCCCCATACGACCTGAACGTCGCCGTAGGCAATGGCAATCCGCCTTTCCACGACGCTGACACCAGCGCGTCCTATTGCGGCCATAATCCTCCCCCAGTTGGAGTCTTCTCCAAACCATGCCGTCTTTACGAGACTTGACGTCGCGATGGTGTTCGCTACGCGAATTGCGTCCGCCCGGCTTCGTGCCGCAGTGACCCGTAATTCCACAAACTTTGTTGCGCCCTCGCCGTCTTGAGCGATCATCTTCGCCAGGTCCCGGCATACCTCGTTGAGCAGGTGTTGAAAGCGCCGGGCGTCCGGGCTGTCCCCGGCGATAAACCGATTACCGGCGACTCCATTCGCGAGGCACAAGACCATGTCGTTGGTGCTGGTGTCGCCGTCGACGGGTATCCGATTAAATGACTCCTCGGTGGCTATACGGAGGACCTGCTGCAACGTGGCCTTGGAGATGCGCGCATCCGTAGCGAGATAGCACAGCATCGTGGCCATATCAGGATGTATCATGCCCGACCCTTTGGCGATGCCTCCGAGCGTGATCCGCCGTCCGCCGATACGCTCGGTCGCCGCCGTCATCTTTAATTTGGTATCGGTCGTCATGATCGCCCGCGCGGCATCCGCGCCTCCTTGACGGCTGAGCTTAGCGATCAGCCTGGGGATGGCGACTCTCATGCGGTCCATCGGAAGCGGTTTGCCGATCACTCCGGTCGAGCCGATGAACACCTGCCGAGCGGGACACTTGAGAAGTTTCGCGACGAGCGCCGATGTTTCTTGAGCGTCGTCCAGGCCTTGCCGGCCGGTACAGGCATTGGCGTTGCCGCTGTTGGCGATGATGGCCCGCGCCAGACCGGCTCGTAACCGGCTGCGACTGAGCACCACTGGCGCCGCGACGATTTTATTACGAGTCAGGACGCCGGCAATGACGGCCGGTTCCTCCGAGACGATCAACGCCAGATCGGCGACATGGGCTTTCTTAATGCCGGCGGACATTCCGGCAGCGAGGATGCCGGGCACAGCTGTGATGCCGCCTTTCACACGCTTCATTCCAAATTCTCCCGATTACGGATACAACCCAAAGTCGTGCAGGCCGCTTGTTTCCGGCCACCCTTGCATGAGATTCATGGCCTGAATGGCCTGGCCTGCGGCGCCTTTGACGAGGTTGTCAAGTGCTGCGGAAAGAATGGTGATGCCGGTACGAGGATCAAAAAAGGCCGAGACCTCACAAAAGTTTGACCCCCGTGTGTTTCGCGGGTTCGGCGACTGGCCTGGATTCGACACCCGCACAAAGGGCTCGGCTTTATAGAACTCGCGATACAGGTCGACCAGGCGGTCGGGAGTGAGCGGGTTGGACATCCGCACATAAGCCGTACTCAAGATCCCTCGCGTCATCGGCACAAGATGAGGAGTAAAACTTATTTTGGCGCCCAGTTCTTGCTCAATCTCGGGGATATGACGATGCACGCCCAACTGATACGCCTCGATTGATTCATTGGCTTCTGGGAAATGATAGGGCAGAGCCAGACCGCGTCCTGCGCCGGAGATCCCCGACTTGGCATCGATGACGACAAGGTCCTTGAGCAAACCTTCCCGCGCTATGGGCAACAGCGATAAGAGCGCTGCGGTCGGATAACATCCCGGAGAGGCAACGAGCTGGGCAGAGCGGATTGCCTCGCGGTGCGATTCCGGCAGGCCGTACACGGCAGTCTTCAACAGGTCGGGGGAGGGGTGCGCGGCGCCGTACCACCGTTCGTATGCCGCAGGATCCTTCAAACGAAAGTCTGCGCTCAGGTCGATCACCTTCCGACCAGCTTTCCGGAAGGACACGGCAGATGCCGCCGCTTTGGTGTGGGGCAGGGCAAGGAAGATGATGTCCGCGCGACCGGCGACCTCTTCAGGATCTAGCGCTTCGTAGACAAGTTCGGGCCCGACAAGGTTGGGAAACAGGGCGCGCACCGATTTTCCCGATGATTGTTCCGAAGTGACGGCTGTGATCCGAACGTGAGGATGCCGCAGCAGGAGCCGTAACAGTTCCCCGCCGACATATCCGCTCGCACCGACTATTGCGACACCTGTCATGGCTTACCGGTTGATCTCCACAAAAAAAAAGGGAAGGCCAAGGGGCCTTCCCGTAACCAACAGTGCCCCGTTCAGCGTTTTGAGAACTGGAAGCGCCGGCGGGCGCCTTTCTGGCCGTACTTCTTTCGCTCTTTCGTCCGAGAGTCGCGCGTGAGCAAGCCTTCCTTCTTGACGATCTCACGCAACGCAGGATCCATGATCACAAGTATTTTCGAGATCGCATGACGGAGGGCTCCCGCCTGGCCGGACGTGCCGCCGCCGGAGATGGTCGCCCGGATATCAATCTTGTCCTGGAGGTTGGTGATCTCGAGCGGATACGTGATCACCGCACGGTTTGTGGCTCTGGGAAAATAGGATTCAATGGAACGGCCATTGACTGTCATCTGCCCGGAGCCGGCTTGCGCCCACGCTCGGCAGATCGCCAATTTTCGTTTTCCGGTTGCGTAAGTATTTTCTGCGCTAGCCATCGCGGCATACTCTCCTAAAACGCGCTAAATTGTCAAGGGTTCCACGGTTTGTGCCTTATGAGGATGTGACGGCCCGGCGTACACGCGAAGCTTGCGGCCCATCTGCTTCCCGAGGGGATTCTTCGGCAACATCCCCTTGATAGCTTTTTCAACCACGGCGGTGGGATGCCGTTGCAGCAATGCTCCTGCCGTGTCTGATTTCAGTCCCCCGGGATAGCCGGAATGCCGATAGTAGATTTTCTGGCGAAGCTTGTCGCCTGTGAGCTGGATCTTCTCTGCGTTCACGACCACGACATGATCTCCGGTATCGAGATGCGGCGTGAACGTTGGCTTATGTTTTCCTCGTAGGACAAGGGCGATCTTGGCCGCCATCCGGCCCAGGACGAGCCCGTCGGCATCCACGAGATACCATTTTCGTACAATCTCCGAAGGTTTGGCTGAATAGGTGCGTATCATGAGTAATATCCTTTGGCTAAGCGGCGCCCCCGAAGCCCTTCGTATCCAGGTTTTTCAACCAGGGATCTACGGTCTCCGGCCCCTGACGATCTAACACCTCACGAGTGGCAAAGATGGGGCTGTTGGTTCGCAAGGCAAGAGCAATGGCATCGCTGGGGCGTGAATCAACGGTCACCTCGGTCTGCTTGCCCGAGAGGTAAATGGAAGCATAATACGTGTTGCTTTTAACATCCGTGACCACGACTTTGGCTACTTTCAATCCGAGATGCTCGGTAATGCTGCGAAGCAGGTCATGGCTGAGCGGACGCGGAGGCGCGATGCCTTCGAGCGCCATCCGGATCGCGGTGCCTTCTGCGGTTCCGACCCAGATAGGCAACACGGTGCTCTTGTCCTCGTTCTGCAGCAAGATCACCTGGCTCTCCGCATTGGGGCTGGCGTCGGTCCAAACTCCCCGAACCGTCAATTTGACCAAAGAACTGTCCATCGGGTCCACGCTCGTGTTTCGAGAAAGAAATGAACCTTAGCGATCGCAGTCGGAGAGTGCGACCGCCGACGTCGCCTGAGAGACAGTCTGAAGGGCAGCGTGATCACGCATCGTATTTCCCGAAATCCTCGGGTTTCAGATTTTCGAGCCAGCGGTCCATCTCTTCGTCGCTATGCTTTTGAATGACGTCGTCAGTTACGAAAATCGGAGCCTTTGATCGCAGCGCCAAGGCGATGGCATCGCTCGGTCGTGAGTCTATGGAGTACTCCGAGTCCTCATAGGACAAATGAATTTTGGCGTAGTACGTGTTTTCTTTTAGATCGGTGACCACGACGCTAATGATCTTTGCGTCTGCCGTGTCGAGCACCATCTTCATGAGATCATGGGTCATAGGCCGCGGTGTGGCCACACCTTCCATGGCGAAATTAATCGAGCTCGCCTCCGGCTTCCCGACCCAGATCGGAAGCATTTCTGAATTACTTTCATCCCTGAGGATCACTATATAGGCGTTCGTGTAGGGATCAAACATCAACCCCCGAACCTGCATCTGCGTGAGCATATGGCACCTGATAAAGTTACTATTTACCTAACACCTTCAGGCTTGGATTGTCAAAAACAATCGTCGTTGGATGTGACCTGTGACGCGCATTGCGGAACACGGGCGGTG